>NZ_BDGT01000017.1 GCF_001748285.1 Thermogemmatispora onikobensis
CACTTTGTGGCGCAGCTCTTCCTCTTCCTGGACCAGCGCTTGAAATGCTGCGTCTTGAGGACCGATCTCCACCCAGGGCAGCCGCAGACCGCGTCTCTCATCGAGGTGGCCCCCGCAGGACATGACGGTTGGGAGCCCTGCGGCGTTGAGCGTCACAACCGTCTCGAAGATCTCCTCGTCAATGGGTTTCCCCAGACGATCGGTGACTGCTGAAAAATATGTCTCCAATGCTTCCCATTGTTCTAACATCGCCTGTCTCCTTGAAAAAGAATATAACAACATTGATTCAATTATATTCCGTTATAAAATAGTCAATTATTATAATATTCATCGTGATGTCATGTGCCATAAATTCCCAAAAAAATAGGAAAAAAGTAACTTGTCTGCTTAAGAGAGCATGGGTACACTCTCTACTAGAAATAGCGCCGGGTATGGCCCGACAGAGAAATGAAAAGGCTAACCCGGCGGGGGTAAAAGTATCAATGCGCGTGGAGTCTTAGCCAGACAGGAGGAAGTATGTACAACCAGGATGACCATCTTCATCGCATGCGCAACGGCGAAGAAGACGAATGCAACATGTGTGGCGGCTCCGGCTACCTGGACCTTCTCAGGAAGCAGGTTTGTCCTAATTGTCAGGGAACGGGTCGTGTCTCTATCTATCTTCCCGATTAGCGCGTGATCCTCTCATCCGTCGGTCTCTCCAGGGGCGGGTAGGTGAGTGCGCTGGCCTTATCTGCCCGCCTAAAGCGGCCCGGTCCAGACTTGCTCTGGCTGGGCTATGCGGGCTAGAATAGACACAGGTGCTGCGCTGCGCTGCTGCGCTGCGCCTCCTGCATGCAAGCTCGTGTGCAAGGAGAGACAATGGCGAGAGAACGTACGCTGCAGTTCCCCGAGGGCTTCCTCTGGGGTACAGCCTCATCGGCTCATCAGTGCGAGGGTGGCAACCTCAACAACCAGTGGTATCGCTGGGAGCAGCAGGGCCGTACCCTGACGGGCGAGCGCAGTGGGGTGGCCGCCAACTGGTGGCAGCAAGCAGAGCGCGATTTCGAGTTGGCCGAGCAGATGGAGAACAACGCTCTGCGTCTGAGCCTGGAGTGGAGCCGCATCGAGCCAGAAGAAGGGCGCTGGGACGAGAGCGCTCTGGAGCGCTACCGCTCCCTCCTGGCTGACCTGCGCCGGCGCCATATGACGCCCCTGGTAACACTCCATCACTTTACCGACCCGCTCTGGTTCGCCGACCGCGGAGGTTTTGAGCTTGAGGAGAATATCAGGTATTTCGTGCGCTTTGTCCGCTTCGTGGTTGGGCAACTGCGTGACCTTTGCTCATTCTGGCTGACTATTAATGAGCCGAATGTCTATGCTTTCCTGGGCTATCTCACCGGCGAGTTCCCGCCCGGCGAGCGGAGTGCGCTTCGCGCTTTGCGCGTCTTGCGTAATCTGATGGCGGCCCATGTCCAGGCTTTCTATGCCATTCGCGAATGGCAGCCCGAAGGGCAGATCGGCTATTGCCTTAATTATCGCCTCTTAGATCCTTTTTTAACCTATTCTCCTCTTGATCGGGTAGTGGCTAACCTGCAGGATACCTTCTTCAACTGGCTGGCGCTCAAGCTGGCTGAGGGCAAGCCTGTGGTGTTCCCGTTGCAGGTAGCCCTACCGGCGCTGCCGCGGGCGGCGGGCGCGCGTGACTATCATGGCGTCAACTATTACACTCGTGACCTGGTCGCCTTTGATCCGCGGCGAGCGGGCGAGCTTTTTGGCCGTCGCTTCCCATCTCCGGGGGCGCCCATGCAGGACCCGGGGCGGGCCGGCTACTTCGGCGAGATCTATCCCGAGGGTCTCTATCGCGTGCTTCAGCTCGTGTATCGCCGCACGCGGGGCAACAAGCCACTCTATGTCACCGAGCATGGTCTCAATGATCTCGAAGATCGGCTCCGTCCGCGGGCCATTTTGGAGCATCTGGCCATGCTCCATCGTGCTATTCGTGAAGGGCTGCCGGTGCGTGGTTATTTTCACTGGACGCTGGTTGATAACTTCGAGTGGAACGAGGGCTGGGGCGCCCACTTTGGTCTGGTCGAGCTGAATCCCCAGACGCAAGAGCGGCGCCCACGTCCCAGCGCCAGCATGTTCGGGGAGATCTGCCGTGCCAACGCCATCACCGAAAGCATCGTTGAGCGCTATGCTCCCGAGGCGGCAGCCACGATCTTTGGTTCTGCCGCGGCCACGCGCCTGGGAGCGCGGGTACTGACCTGAGCTGGCTACATCTGGCCGGCCTGGGGATGGGGGCTTAGCTCTCGCCCAGCAGAGCCCGGCGCAGCAGCGGATCGGGACAGAGGTGTGGGAATCGGCGTGTGTAGCAGACCATGCAGTAGTCGCCGACCAGCTCCTCATCTTCACCTGTGCCATAGTAGGTAATGGTATGCGGCGGACAGGCGTAGTGTCCACAGGGGCGTAGCTCCGCCTGGTCACGATGCGGCAGGCTATGGGGAAACTGCTCGATATAGCACTCGTGTTCTTCGCTCATTACTCTCTTACCTCACTCGAAGGAGCTTCTTGCCCGAGAGCGCGGCTGGTAGCCGTTGGCTCTTTCATATTACCAGAAAGTCTGCCGCCGTCCAGGCGCCTTGCCTGGTTGTGTCGGCCCATGCTACACTCTCTTGTGGCGAGGGCTGGCAGCTCGCCAGTTTTCTCTCATGCTGCCAGCGTTGGGAAGGTACGCGAGGAATGCGATGATGAAAAGCGAACTTATCTCTGAACTGCTCAAATTCCGCTTCGGCAGCAAAGTCTTTTGCTCCGATGGAGAATATGGCCTGCTTGATGATGTGGTAGTTGATTCGACCCGGCGCAGCGTCACCCATGTGGGGGTCAGCCGGGGCCTTTTTGTTAAGAAGCGCTTCTATCTCGCCTTCAGTCAGGTCAGCGAGGCCTCCAGTGATGGCGTGACCCTGACCATCAGTTTGGCGGCCCTGGAGCAAGAGGCGGTCGCCTCACCGGATGGGGTACATCTCTCGGGGCGCAGCCTGGTCGAGGCTCCGGCGGTGGGTCAGCGTGGCACCTTGCTCCTGCTGGCTGTCCAGCCTGGCAGTGGGGAGATCACCTATCTGGTGGCTCACAACCTCCCCAGAGGGCAGGATACCCTCTTCCGCACGAGCACAATCGCCGAGCTGAGCGCGGAGGCCGTGCGTCTCAACATCTCTGCCGAGGCTCTCAAAGCGTTGCCGCCCTATCGACCCGATCGCGAGCTGCAGCGTGAGGTCGAGGCGGTCCTGTTTGACCTCTATCCGCTGCACATTGATCTGCGCGGGATCTCGGCGCGCGTCCTTGACGGCGTTCTCTATCTGGATGGCAACATCTCTAGTGCCCTGCGCGCCGACCTGGTCGAGCGCCAGGTGGTGGGGATACCAGGTCTACTGGAGGTCAGGAACAAATTGGTAGCCGATGATACGCTTGCCAGTGAGGTGGCGCTGGCTTTGGGACGTGACCCGCGCACCCGGGGCCTTCCCATAGGAGTCTACCCGCGGCTGGGCGTCGTGCGCCTCAGTGGGGCTGTGCGCACGGAAGAGCAGAAGCGCGTTGCGGCAGAAATCGCGCGCTCCGTGCCAGGCGTGCGGCAGGTGCTCAATGAGCTAACGGTCAATCCCACAGCTGAGCATCTGCCCGTCATGGCCTCTACTGGGGCCGAAGATGAGGATCTGGTACCGGGCGGGCGCTACGTGCGTCATACGAAGTGAGCCGTTTGCCTGCCCTGGTTGGCGCCATTCATCTCCTTGATCCTGGAGGGCCTGCTGGTTCCCTTCCTGCCTGGGCTGCCAGCGGGCCACCTCCGCCTCATTTGCTTCCCTCTGTTCGCTTTCTCTTGGACCCTCTCCCCCTGGTGTTGCCGAAAACAGACGCTTCTTCTGGAACTCTTCTATAAGGAGAAACGTATCTAAATGAGCGATGAGCCGGTATCGACGCGCTACTCTTGATAGAGCTTGAAAGGACCAGGAAGAAGAAGCAATGAATGAGCGTGAGGTATTACCTACAGCGGAGCCCTGGCCATCTTCGCTGAGTAATGGACATCTGGCCAGGACGGCCCTGAACAGGCATCTGCAGCTGCAGATGCGGGAGCTTGCTTCTCTCGGGCTAGAGGAGCTATGGCGGCAGCTGGGTCTGCCAGGCTCTCTGTTGATCGTCTCTTCGCCTCTCTCTCCTCCCTCTCTGCACCTACACTACGAACACCATCCGCTGCTGCTTGACCGCCTGGTGGCGGCTGGCCAGAGGCGCAAGCGTCCGCGCTTTGGCCAGCTCAGTGGCTGGCGTCCATTGGAGGCTCCGGCTTTCGCCTGGGGCCTCACGGCCTCTGCTGATGCCGATTACCTGCTGAAGTCCGATTTGGTACGCAGGGCCGCTCCTGGCGACCGGGGAGCGCAGCCTGCCCCTCTCTATGGCTGGAAGCTCTACCAGTTCGCCAGCGGCTGGTCGGCTCTCTCTGTCTACTATGCGCTGGAGGATGGTCGAGAGGATGTGGCCCTCGTCGCGCTACCTGTCGGTCGCCAGGATGAGTGGCTGGCCTTTCTGAGCCTCCTGGTTGAGATGCGCAACCAGTATGTCCGTCAACATGGACGTGGCAGTATCGAAATCATCGGCGGCGCGGCGAGCCGTGAGGAGCTGGTCTCTGTCATCCGACGGGCCTCGTGGCGCGATGTCATCTTGCCAGAAGAGACCCGTGCTCTGGTGGAGGCCCAGCGACGTATCTTTGATCCCTCTCTCTTGCGTCGCTATGCTGCCCTGGGTATCCCGCGCCTGCGCAAGGTGCTGCTGATCGGACCACCAGGAACAGGCAAGACCACGCTCCTCAAAGCAGAAGGGGCCTATCATGCCCGTCGTGGCGGGCGTGTGTTCTATGTCACTCCTCCATCGTTCCAGGGTCAAGGTAGCTCCTGGGCCGTGCTCTCGCAGGCTCTGCAGATGGCGGCTGACAGCCGGCTGCCGACGCTGGTGCTGGTTGAAGACTTCGAATTGTTCGTCTCACACCCTAAAGAGCAACAGCTTGTTCTCAATACGCTGGATGGTGTGGCCACGCCTGATAATCCTGCTGGTACCTTGCTGCTTGCTACGAGCAATAACCCGGAGAAGATCGATCCGCGTATTCGTGATCGCCCTGGACGCATCGACACATTGATTGAAATTGGCCTGGTGCGCGATGAGAAAGTGGCCGTGCGTTTTCTGCAGCGCTTGCTCGGTGCAAGCTACTGTGAAGAAGAGCATGCGCGCGTCGCCCCGCGGCTCCTCGGGCAGCCCGGCAGTCACTTCCGCGAGGTTTGTCTCACTGCCGCCCTTCATGCGCTAGAGCTGGGACGCAGCGAGGTTCTGGCCGATGATCTCATCTGGGCCCATGAGGTCATTTTGAACGGAAGAGCTGCCGCGGCTCAGAGCGAGCGTTTCACTCCACCGCCAGCCCAGCGACGCGGCAGCTACTTCGGCAAACCATAGCCAGAGCGGCGGGGGTCGGAAGCGCTGCTGGCGCCTCTTTCCGCCCCCGCTTCATCGCGGGTTTTTCCTTCTGTCAAGCGCTGACCTGGCGAAGAGCCTGGTCCAGATCGTGCATAATATCCTCCGCATCTTCGATCCCCACTGAAAGGCGCAGACAGCCCTCGGTGATCCCAGCCTGTTGTAATTCAGCAGGAGAGAGGTCACGATGGGAAGAGATAGGCGGATAACTCACCAGCGTGTGAACATCTCCGAGGGAGGTAGCAGGAGCACAAAGCTGCAGGCTATCCATGAAGCGAAAAGCGGCAGCGCGGGTCTGTGCTTTCAGCTCGAACGAGAGCAAACCACCGAAGCGTCCGTGAGCAAGCAAGCGTCGAGCCTGCTCGTGTTGCGGATGCTCGGGCAAGGCTGGGTAGTGGACGCGAGCCACGGCTGGATGATCGTGCAAGAAGTGAGCGATGCGCAGCGCGTTGTCGCAATGGCGCTCCATCCGCAAGGCCAGCGTTTTCAGGCCACGCAGGATCAAGTAGGATTCAAAGGGACTCAGCATCGCGCCCAGCAAGGAAGCGTGGGAGCGCAGCGACTGCAGCAGGCTCTCGCGGGCGCTCACGACCAGGCCGCCAGTGCTGTCGCCATGCCCCCCGAGGTATTTTGTCGCGCTGTGGATCACCAGATCAAAGCCGTGCTCGATCGGGCGGAGCAGGCAGGGGGTCGTGAAGGTACTATCGACCAGGGTGATCGCTCCTACTTCGCGGGCGGCGGTGCTAATGGCATCCAGATCGGTGACCTTTACCAGGGGATTAGAAATCGTCTCGACAAAGACAATATCGGGCTGTTCGGCGCGAATCCGCTCCGCGGCTGAGGCGCAACACAGATCGCAAAGCACGACCTCCACACCCTGGGGAGCAAAGACCTGGCGCAGGAGGGCGATCGTCTGGCCATAGAGGTCCTGAGCTGCCAGGATCTTGGCCCCTGGAGCCGCGCCAGCGGCCAGCAGCGCAGCATGGATGGCTGCCATACCTGAGCCGAAAGCCACAGCCCCTACACCTCCTTCGGCGCGAGCCAGCACCTTCTCCAACTGGGTCGCATTGGGATTCCCCTGGCGCGCGTAGACAAACGAGCGCTTCTCTCCCGAAGTCGGGCTACTGAACGCCTGGTCCAGACGCTCCATACTGCCGTGCAAGTAGGTCGTGCTTGCATAAATCGGCTGCACGGTTGAAACGTGGGCAGGCCCTTCACTCCAGCGCTGCCTGCCGTCCTGTACCAGATGGGTCTCCAATTTCCAGACGGCTGAAGAATGCTGATCTGTCAAGGTCATCCCCCTCTCTGGAGTAACATGAGAGCCCGTCCCAGGTCTCCCAAGGCGAGCGAGGCGGAGGCATAGAGCCAGGGGAGCCAGACGGGCACACCGAGTACATCGGCGTTTTGCGGAAAAGAGAAGATCCCTGCGTTCACCAGGATCATCTCAATCAGCGTCCCTGTAATCGCCACCACGGCGGAGAAGATCAGGTTTTGCCAGCTTCGCCCGGCTAGCAGCCAGAAATTGAGGTAGAGTAGACCCAACAGGCCGAAGCGGGCGAGAGGAGCGAGTGGTATAGCCCCCAATAGATAGGCTAGACACAGCCAGCCGAGAGCGGCGATGCTCGTTGAGAGACGGCGCGCGGTCCTCGAGTGGGCCAGAAGAGGATCTAGCAGGGGATGAGAAAGACCAATCGCAACGGCGGCGCTGCCGGCGAGCAGCGGCGCCCACCAGGGCAAGCCGAAGAGCGGGGGACCGGTGACCACAACTGTGCCGTAGCGCTTCACCCCCTGGTGGACGTAGAAGGTATCAAGCGCGCTTCCACCAGTGGCTCCCAGGAGGAAGAGCAGGACTGCAGCCCGACCCCAAGCGCTCGTACACATTGCTGGCTCACTCAACCTTCCTGGTCTACCGCTGGCTAGGGACAGCACAGGCGGTTTAGATAGCGTAAACAGGACAGCAACTCGCTGAGCGGCGGTAGCGCATGCTCATCTGCGCTGACCCACTGCTGATAGAGTTCGCCGTAACGATCCGCCAACAACAGACTGGGATTGAGCGCCCGCCGAGGCGCTTCCCATTGTGTCAGGCGAGCAATGACGTGCCCCTCGGGATCAGCGAGCAACGGGAAAGGGAGCCGCAGGCTGGCCTGCACCTCCGCATTTCGCGCTCGGTGATCCGGGCTAATGGCCAGCAGACTGCACTGCTCCTCACGCAGCGCTGGCTCTGCCTCCGTGAACTGCTTCAAGAAGGCCCGGGTGCCCGGCAGCTCGACGCTGCGTACAATGAGCAGCAAAAGGTGGTCTCGCTGCTTGTAGTCATGGGGCCCCCGCAAAACTCCTGCAGGGTCGGGGAGGGCGAAGCTCGGAAGCATCTCACGCGCTCCCAGCTTCACCTTGGCGGCCAGCGCTGGCTGCACGCATGCGGCGGAAGAGGGCAATGACTCGTCCATAAGACTCACCGCTTTCTCTATGCTCTCTCCTGTTTTTGAGGAGGGCCTGCCAGCATCCTTCCTCGGCAACCCGGCATCCGGTTCTCCCACGGTGGCCCGGACGAGGCGCGGTTGCTGGGTGGGCTTGAGCCTTACGGCTCCTGTAAGGCGCTGGCAGCTGGCTGCCCCCTACTCCTTCCTGGTTCTCGGCCTCTGTCCGCAGCAACCTTTCCTCGAACAATGGAAGGCCAATGTGGCGGACGACAACCTCCTCTCAAGAGATTATCGCACAGGCGCAGCCTTCTGGCTAGAAAACAATCGTGCGATTCTTATACACGAGCACACGATCCTCGCTGTGCAAGCGCACTGCCTCTGCCAGTACTCGCCGCTCTACATCACGCCCCTTGCGGATCAGGTCCTCGACGCTATCACGATGGTTGCAGTGAATCACATCCTGAGCGATAATCGGCCCCTCATCCAGCTCCTCCGTCACATAGTGAGCGGTGGCCCCGATGATCTTCACCCCTCGCTCGAAAGCCCGTTCGTAGGGACGGGCCCCGGTGAATGCCGGCAGGAAGCTGTGATGGATATTGATAATGCGCTGAGGGTAGGCCTGCACAAAAAACGGCTCCAGAATCTGCATGTAGCGCGCCAGAATCAGAAAATCAACCTTGCCTTCCAGAAACTCGAGCATGCGCTGCTGATCAGCAGCACGGCTCTCGCGACGAACCGGAAAATGATAGTAGGGGAGCTGGTACATGCGTGCCAGAGGCTCTAGATCGGGGTGATTGCTCATGATACAGGGAATGTCGATCACCAGCTCTCCATTGTGCCACCGCCAGAGCAGGTCGACCAGGCAATGGTCCAGACGCGAAACCAGGATGGCCGCCCGTTTGCGGTTGCGCGAATAATGGACGCTCCACTGCATGCCGAAGCGCGCAGCAATCGGCTGGAAAGCTGCAACCAGCTCGCGCTCGCTCAGCTGGAACCCCTCTTCTGAGAAGCTGATGCGCATAAAGAAGGTGCCATTTTGACGAGCCGTTGCGTATTGATCTGATTCGACGATGTTACCATTGTGCTCAAAGATAAACTGCGAGATAGCCGCCACAATGCCTGGCCGATCAAGACAAGAGATCAGAAGCGTAATAACATGATCCTGTTGCATAGACCCCTCTTCCCAAAGAAAGCATCAGCAGTCAGATGTCTGGTAGTTGGCCAACGAGACAGGGGGCACAGCAGCCCGAGGCGGCTCTGGCGTCGGTGGCCGCCTCCTCCTCGCGGGCCATCTCTGCCGTAGTATAGCAGCAATGAGGCCAGAGCAAAATGCCCACGGGAAAGAAGCCTCCCTTGACAGCTCTGGCTTACCGATGCTATGATACTTACATAAGTAAAGCACCATACTTTATATTAGCAAAGAGATTACGGAAGCACTGAAGGAGGAAAGCGAGAAGTGACCTGGCAGATTGATCCTGTCCATTCGCGTGTTGCCTTTGCTGTAAGGCACATGATGGTCAGCACAGCACGTGGGTCATTCAAAGTCTTTAGTGGGGAAATCGAATACGACGAGCAAAACCCTGAGAACTCGAAGATTACAGCTCAGGCAGAGGCTGCCAGTATTGACACTGGTCAGGCTGATCGTGACCGGCACCTGCGCAGCGCCGACTTCTTTGACGTCGAGAAATATCCCACCATTACCTTTGTCAGCACCAAAATCGAGCCGCTGGGTGGCAATCAGTACCGTGTCACGGGCGATCTGACCATGCACGGTGTGACTCGTCCCGTCACCTTCACCGGAGAATTCAACGGCCCGATCGTCGACGCCTTTGGGCTGCGTCGGGCTGGCATCCTGACCACGGCGACCATCAGCCGCAAAGACTTTGGCCTGACCTGGAACCGGGCCATTGAGAGCGGTGGAGTCATTGTCGACGATCAGGTCAAGATTGAGATCGAGCTAGAGATTACCGAGAAAGTGCCTGCTGCCTCGAATGCCTGAGTCTTCTCGATAGACCGATCCGTTCCCGAACGAAATTTGGAGCCTGCTGATAGTCCCTCTGTCGCGATCAGCAGGCTTCCTCGTTCCTGGGGTCCTCGCTTGCTGCTGCTGTCTCCTCTGCTGAGGGTGAGCTGTGCCAGCCGAGAGTTGGCAGCACGAGGCGTTCCAGAGCCTGAGCCACGCCATCGTGGGCATTATCGCTGGTCACATAGTCGGCCACGGCCTGTACTTCAGGGGGAGCATTGCCCATAGCAATGCTCAGGCCGGCGAAGCGCAGCATCTCCACATCATTATAGTGGTCGCCGATGGCCACAATCTCGGCTGGAGCCACTCCCAGCAAGCTTGCGACCTCGCGCAGCGCCTGGCCTTTACTGGCCCTGGGATGCAGCAGCTCCAGTAAATCGCGCGTCGACTGCGTCACATGCAGGACCTCGCCAAACCAGTGCTCGAGCTGCTGGCGTTTCGCTGGCAGCGTCTCTGGCAGACCCACGGCGGCGATCTTGATGCAGGGGCGTGGGTAGAGAGAGGCTACGTCATCGACCTCGATCGCCGGCGGCAATGGAGGGCGATACCAATCGCGGGCTCGCGGCGTGTGGCGATCGACATAGACCACTTCTGGCGTATGATAGGCGCGATAGAGGCCCAGTGAGCGTGCTGCTTCTAGAACGGGCAGGATGTGCTCCTTGGGCAGGAAGCGTTCGGAAAGCACCGCCCCGCTGGCGATATCGACGATCATCGCCCCATTTTCCAGAATCTGGGGACCGCTCAACGGCAGGCCAGCGCAGACCTGGCGCAACACAGCCAGCATCTGCCCTGTGGTAATGGTAATCATCAGGCCGGAGGCGTGGGCGATCTCCAAGGCTCGGCGCGCGCGAGGCGTCACCTCTTTCGCCGGAAAAGGTGTCAACAGTGTTCCATCGAGATCGATGGCCAGCAGGCGATAGCGTTGCATCTCAGTTACCAGAGCAGTTCCATCTCACGTGTAATCGGGAGGAAGCCCTCGCTGGCGTAGAGCGGGCGACCGGCGTCACTAGCGTGCAACCAGAGGCGGCGCGCGGAAGTATGCTGGCGGGCGTAGGCGATGATCTGGCGTAGAATAGCTCGTGCCAGGCCCTGCCCGCGCCAGGCTGGTAGCGTATACATGTTCAGGACATAGCCTTCCAGACCGGCCTCATTCTCGGGCGAAGGTGGACGGCTCAAGAAGACCAGACCACCAGTAGCCGCGATGGTTCCCTGCTCATCGACCTCCGCGACCCAGACCAGAAATTCCTCCTGCGGCAACGCCCGGCGCAGGTAAGAGTCTGTCAGCTCGCGGAGCAGCTGCTCTTGCTGATCATCGGTGACCCTGCCGGTCTCTCGCAGCAGGGCCAGGCGGAGCGCTGTTAAGGTGGCGATATCGTCGCTGGTGGCACGCCGTATGAGGCGCATAGGCTTCACATCACTCCTTGCCAGATTCTGCAGCAACGAGAGGCTGCCTGGCGGTAGCGGCCTCCCGCCTACAACTTAGCTTATCATCTTCACCGATGAGGTTGCAAACTATTGGTCCTCTATGTCAGACTTACAGAAGTATAGTTCCAAGAGAAAGGATAGTCGGCAAACTGCGTTTCTGGGAGGAAAGGACTATGAAGATTGGCATTGGGCTACCGGCTTCGATTCCTGGGGTTGATCCTGGCCTTGTGCTGGAGTGGGCGCGACGTGCGGAGCAGGGGCCGTTTGTCTCCCTGGGTATAATTGACCGGCTAGTCTATCCCGGTCTGGAGCCGATGATCACGCTGAGCGCTGTGGCGGCAGTCACCTCGCGTATTCGCCTGATGACGACCGTCCTCCTCGCGCCGCTGCGTAACACGGCCATCCTGGCTAAAGAAGCAGCGACCCTGGACGCCTTTTCGCGTGGTCGCCTGACGCTGGGGCTTGGAATAGGGGCCCGCGAAGACGATTTTCTCGCGGCTGGGGTATCGTTTCACCGCCGTGGCAAGATCTTCGATGAGCAGCTGGCCCTTATGAAGCGCATCTGGTCTGGCGAGCCGGTGAGCGCAGAGGTAGGTCCCATTGGCCCCAAGCCAGTACGCCCCGGCGGACCGGAGGTCTTGCTCGGCGGCTATTCGCCGGCAGCGATCCGGCGCCTGGCGCGCTGGGGCGATGGCTTTATTGCTGGCGGCAGCGCGCCCGACCAGGCCGGCCAATTCTTCCACCTGGCCTTGCAGGTCTGGCAGGAAGCCGGCAGACCCGGCAGGCCCCGTCTTGTCGGCTCGGTCTACTACGGCTTGGGTGAGCGAGCCGTTGAAAAAGCTGATGTCTATCTCAGCCATTACTATGCTTTTACCGGCCCTCGGGCTCATCAGATGGCCCAGATGATCCCCACTACGCCGGAGGCCATTCGCCGGACCGTGCAGACCTTCGCCGAGGTGGGCGCTGACGAGCTCATGCTCTGGGCTACCATTCCTGAACTGGAACAGATCGATCTGCTGGCCGAGGCGGTTGCCGACCTGCAAATCTGACCAGAGCTGCAAGTAGGGTTGCTGGCTGTATCAGCTAGCCGGCAACCCTGTTCTGTTGGCGGATCTGTCACTGGCAGATGCTCAGACCCTGACTGTGCAGGAATGCCTCCCGCTGGTGGCTGCCTCCTGAAAGTCCTGGTAGAAAGAAAAGGAGGTGTCGCCCTGCTCTCTGGTGTGGTATAGTTGTTGCAGGCGCCGTGTAGTTTGTGCAAAGGCTGAGAGCAAAGGAGGGCAGGCATGCCTATTTGCCCAATCTGCGATGATACCGGCCTGCAGAATTCAGATTCAGCCCATCCCCAGTTCTGTTACTGTTCGGCTGGTAAGCAGGCGCGCAAGGAGTGGGAGGCGGCTCAGGCAGGCCGGGGCCAGGGCCTGCAGGCCAGTCAAAAGGAGCAGGATCAGCGTCAAAAGCAACAGCAGAAGGCGAGCTTTATTGATATTGAGCGGCTTGAGGAGGTCAATGCCAGCGTTGATGCCATGCGTGCCTCCTTGATTGGGTCGCTGGCGGGTGAGGCGGGCCAGTCGCTGAAGCTGCCGGCGGTGCAGCTGCTCTATCAGGTGGCTCATCCTGGCCACGAGGTGACAGTCTATGAGGCTACCCAGCTCTACGAGCTGGCGAAGGCTCTGGAGACCTTCTTCACAGCGGTGGCTCCGATTGGGCGCAAGGCGCGCTGAGCAAAAAGCATGGCCTGATAGCACAAACGGGTAGCGGCATTGACAGCCGTAAATCCTCTTCTCTATACTCTCGACAAGTGCACCCTGCACGAATTTATTGTGGGGTCGGGTGCAAAGAAGGTTTGCTTTTTATTTCGCGAAAGATGCCCTTCCTCTGCGCGCACGCGCAGAGGAGAGTGAGTGAGGTTCCTGGCTGTAGTTGCGCGGTTGTCTGGCTTTCTAGCTCTCTCCTCCTCGAAGAGGAAGGAGTGGCAAGGGGTGCCGGGGTCGAGTACCTTATTTCTCAGCCTATCGGGTCAGTGAAGCCATTTGCTGCAGCTGGCGCTCCGTTGCGCAGACAACGTGAGAGAGAGGTCAGGTGGACAGGCCAGCTAGCAGGCTGGCGGGATGAGGTCTTCTTTGCATCTACTCACGGCAGGCGAGTGCGCTATTTGAACGAATCTCCCCATTGACGTGTGAGCCTGGTCAAAGAACCCGCCCAGGAATGAGAATCAGGGACTGGAATCAGAGATTGGAAAAAAAGAAGAGAAGAGAAGGACTAGCTCGCTGGGCGCACCTCTCAAGCCCGCTCAGGGATTAGCATCAGGGATTAGAAAAGAAATGAGGAGGAAGAGTCCATGATATGCCCTCGTTGTGGCAACGAGTGGGATGCAAGTAAAGGCCCCTGCACCCGCTGTGGCCTGGTCATTCGCCTGCCGGGCCTGTCCGGGGGAGCATCGGCGTCAGGCTGGTCGACATCTTCCCCTGCCCAACAGCAGAAGTCTTCGAGTACTGCTGATCTCCAGCAACGTTCAGGTTCGCTACCTGGTTTCCCCCCGGGTCCTGCCTCTATGCGGAGTGGGCCGCTCAACAGCCCGGGGATGGGGAGTGGAGCACGTACGGGGCTATCGACGACAGGTGCTACGGGTCCAGGTGGGCGTTCTTCGCCCTTTGGTGCGTCTGGCCCGCTCTCCGGCTCCTCTGGGGCGGGTTCGGCCAACGCTGGCTTTGGCTCGGGCCAAGGCTCGCATTCCCTCGATTCGGCGCCCCGCCGTACTGGACCTGGCCTTAGTAGCCCGCGGGTGAGCAGGCCACTCTCGCAGCCGGGCCTGGCAGGCTCCGATGCTGCGACCAACAGAAATCTGGCCTCCCCTAACCAGCCGCGCCCTCCGCTTGGGCCTTCCTCGTCCCCACGCAGGGAGGTGGCGGGCGACTCTTCTCTTCCTTCGCTTTCGCGCCCAGGTACGCCCTCGCGTGCTCAGGTTCCCACTCGTCCCAATCGCACGAGCGGTGCTCTGCCTCAAGATCTTTCGCGCTCTCAGAATCCGCTCCGCGTTAGTCGCCTGGTGACTGATCCTTTAGCGCGTGAAACACCGGTGCCCCCGACTTTCCCTTCAACGCCCACGCCGGCGGTGACGACCGCGACTCCCTTCCCTGCTTCGATGCCGCTCTCAACTGCCGGTTCCAGCAGCAGTGGCATCTTGGGAGGCGCGCTGCGGCCCTTGATGCCGGGCACGATGCTCAGAGGTGGGCGCTATCGCCTTCAGGAACTGCTGGAGCGTCAGGAGTGGCTCAATGGCGTCTTTGAGGCTACGTGGAGTGGTCAGGATGCCCAGCGAGCTGGGGCGTTGGTGACTATTTGTGAGCTGGTGGTGCCCGAAAGCTCTTCGGCTGCTGTGCAGTCCATGTTGCGGACGGCCACCATGACGCTTTCGTCCATTGGGCGCCATCCTCGAGTGCCTGCTTTATTAGATGCCTTCAGTGATCAAGGGCGTAGCTTCTTTGTCTTCGAGATGACCGAGGGCGAAAGTCTGCTGGCGCGTCTGCGCCGCAGTGGGCGGGCGTTACCGGAGCAGGAAGTGGTTGAGTGCTGCCTGCAGATGGTGGATATCCTGGAGACGATGGTTCAGCAAACGCCGCCACTGGTGCATGGCCTGATTCGCCCCGAGCATATTATTGTGGCTCGCTCCGGCTCTCAGTATCTGCTCACGAACTTTTCCATTGTGTTGGCTGGTGGCGCTACTCAGTTCATTTCCGGGCTGGATCGCTCTCGTCTCTCTCCCTATCTACCTCCTGAATTCGTGCGTGGGGCGGTAGATAGCCGCACCGATCTCTACTCCTTGTTGGCTACGGCCTATCATTTGGTGACGGGTAGTCCTCCGACAGGGATGAGCGGAAGCATTCCACCGGCTCAGCGGCTCAATCCTTTGGTCAGCTCTGAGTTTGAGGCGATTCTCTCGAAGGGCTTGCGTCCTATTGCCAGTCAGCGCTATCAGAGTCCTGCCGAACTCCGTCACGATTTGTTGGCGCTGCGCTCAGCGATCGGGGGGACTGGCTCCGTGGTCGAGCAATGGCCTGAACAATCGATTCCGCTCTCGCCGCGACCGGTCTCGACGTCCGCTTCGGCTCCTACTCAAGTGCCCTCCTCGCCATCGCCGGTGCCTGATAGTGTGGCCCAGGCCCTGCCGCTGATGCTGGGGGCGGTGCTGGAAGAAGATGAGCAGCGTCTGCTCTTGCCGCGTCCCGAAGACCTGCCTCCAATGCGCGAGAGCAACGATACACTCAATGCTGCCCTGTGGGTGGCTGGCATCCTGGTGGCGTTGATTGCCGTGGTTATCTTCGCACGCGGGCTGTTCTAAGGAGGGAGTGGCTGGCAGCTCTCTTCCCGTTTCCAGCGCCAATAGTGTGAGGAGCTGACCACCAGGCTGCTCGTTGGTTGGCCAGCAGGAGAAAGCGCAGGTTGCTCAGGGGGGAGTCTGCTCTTCTTGCTCGTTGAGAGACTGGTAGCGCGAACCAGCGCTGTCTGAGGTTGGGGTCTGCCTCTGGCGATTTCTCTTGGGTGTGCTGGCAGGGCAGGGCAGGGCAGGGCAGGCTCATCCAGCAAGCGAAGCGGACTGGCGAGTAAGGTCTGTCTGTCCTGCGGCCTGGCTGATTCCATGCCTGGAGGTGGCCAGGAGGCGCGTGATGCTGTCAATCCGTCCTGGCGCACCGCCGAGGCCGATGGGTGGTTCCAGCTCCGCCTTCACTGGAGCATGCTAGCTCCTCAAGTCCAGGTCGCTCATCAGCATGAGTGCGAAGCAACCTGACCTGTCTCTTCTTTCCTCTCTCAAGATGCGGTCAGCCTCAGCGCTTGCGCAAGACAACGAAGTCAATCAGTTCATCGAGGACATCGCGGTCCGCTGAAGGAGGAAAGTGATACAGGGCCTCGCGTGCCCGTGCCGCATAGCGATAGGCATCCTCGAACGAGCGTTCGATTCCGCTGCCACGGGCGACCCACTCAACGATTTTGCGGATCTCTTCCTCGCTGCCTCCCTCTCCCGAGAGCAGAAGCTGAACCTGTTGATGATGGCCATTGTGGGGCTGGCTCTGTAGAGCATAGATGAGCGGAAGCGTCACCAGACCCTGGCGCAGATCGTTCCCTGCGGGCTTGCCAATCGTGGTCTGATCCTCGGTGTAATCCAGCACGTCATCAATGATCTGGAAAGCGATGCCCAGATTCATGCCATACTCGTATAAATGCTGAATCTCCTCATCCGAGGCCTCGCTAAGGATGGCGCCACCTTTGCAGCAGGCCGCGATCAGGCAGGCTGTTTTATGGCTGATCTTATCGTAGTAGCCCTGGACAGTAAGATCCAGGCGGCGGGCGCTCAGCATCTCCATGATGGTGCCTTCGCAGACGGTGGCCACTGTGTCGGAGAAGAGATGATTAATCCGATTATCTTCGATATCAGCGATCAGGCCAGCAGTTTTGGCAAAATAGTAGTCACCAAGTAAGATCGCGATGTGATCGCCCCAGAGGGCGTTGACCGTTGGCTGACCACGCCGGGTGTGTGCGCCATCAACGATATCATCATGAATAAGCGTCGCCAGGTGGACCATCTCGAAGGCGACGCTTAAGGGCAGTAGCTTCTCGAAGTGGTAGACCTTCAGTTTCCCCGAGAGCAGCGTGAGGGCCGTTCTCAAGCGTTTGCCTGGCGAGGAGAGAGCGTGCATAGAAGCAGAATGCAGAATTGGGAGACCGGATCTGGCACGCTCCTGGAAGACCTTATCTACTTCGTCAAGATCAGCCTGGATACCCGCAAAAAGGCGGCTTAAGGTGGCTGTATCGTTCATATGATCTGCGGCGTGGAGGCCCCTGGCTGGCTGGCTTGAACCTGGCTGCGTTGCGCACTGCGGCACTTCGCTGCGCACTTCAGCCGGGGGAAACGCCGTCCTCCTTTCTTCCTGGTCTTGGCGAGCGACAGCAAGATAGTACCCTTCCTTCCTGCCTGTGGAAGGAGGTGCTCATCACCTTCAACGGGCGAACGGAGGCCCCGCAGGCCTCCATTGCCGCCTCTGACGAGCTAGAGCTAGCCCTTACGTTCAAGTGCGGGCCAAGCTGGCCCTGAGACAGTCAAAGTACAGAGAGTACTGCGCCGAGCGGGCCAGGATCAGGCGGTCTCTCGTCTTCCCCCGTTTCCGCCGGAGCGAGAGGCGGGTCGGACTCCTGGCTGGAGGATGCAGGGTAAGAGAGGAGAGCCTGCATGCTTGTGGTTCCTTCCTCCTGTGACGCTCCTCAGTCTCGCGAGCGACCGAGCAAGCAAGAATACGCCAAGGAACAAGTTCCTGCCAGCTTGCCTGACGTTTTCTATCACAGGGATGTGACGAGTACCCCAACATGCACACAGGGGCGGGAAGAAACCACGCCCCTGTGCGTACCTCCCTTCAGATTATAGCATGCCTTATCCATGATCCCACCCGGAGCCCCTCGTCTTTGATGGCCCTTGCTGCTGTTCCTCCCTTGGCTGTCGAACCTTTCCCGCTCGCTTAGCGTGTTTGCCGCGCTGTGATACGGGCGACGTTCCGGTGTTGGTGATGGCCTCTGTCTGGCGTGGCGGCCAGTGCTGGCTGGCGTAGGGAAGGTGCAGACCCAGCTCTGGGCCGCTTGGGCGACGAGGTAGGCGCTTGCTGGACGTCTGCCATGCAGGCCACCTGAGTGTGAGCAGCCAGCCTCTCGAGTGTGGGCGGGCGCTCCTTCTCCTGGTGAGCGGCGCAAGGCCGCTGTGCTGCAGGCTGGCGGCCCAACCTGCTGCCAGGCAGGCGAGCAGACAGGCGGAGCAAGAGGGACAAGGTAGGGCCATGAGACTGGGCAAGATGGTCTCTCCTCTGCTCACTTGTCAAAGGTCGGCACAGCGTGGGCTAGTCCTCTTGCTGTTGAGGTGCGCTGGTGTGATCTGGCGTCTCTAGCCCTGTCGGGTGATCATCGGTCTGAGGGGAGCCAGGAAGGTCGGGCACTGCTGGTTGCGACGGAGTAAGAGACCCCTCAGCCGACGACGCTGGCTGATGACCATTGAGTGGGAGGCGCCCGAGCAGGTGATCGGTTTCTTGCGAAATCTCCTCCCAGAAGGCCTTATCGCGCTTGCTATGGTTCTTCTTCTCTTTCTCAGCTTTCCCGCTCCCGCGCTCGCGAGCGGCACGGGTGTTGCCAGGTGGAGGCGAAGAACGAAAGCCATTCACGGAGGCTGGCGAATAGCGGTTTCCAGTACGCGGATAGGGGGCGTTGTATTCATAGACGCCATTGTGCTTGCCGCCACCTTTAAATGGCTCGATATCTGGTCCATAGGTCGAGCCATGCTGTCTGCGCGGGGAGGATGGTGCTCCCCGCGGGTGGGGCTGCTCCCGGTGGGGCTTTCCCGACTGCCAGCGGCCGTTACCGTTATTATGAGAAGAGAAGGGGGGTCCTCCCAGCTCTCGCTCGTGAGAGCGCGGTCCCTGCTGCGCACGAGGGCCAGGACCACCGCGTCCCGTATTCCCCGTTCCGGCCATGCGGCCCCGGGATCGTCGGTTCGGCTGGCCTTGAGGCGAGCGATTCAGCAGCGGCGGTGTCCAGGAAGCGTTGGACCGATAGGGTGGAGTGCTGGTCGACTGGAAGTAGGAAGGTCCATAAAGGTCCGCGCGCGGCTGATAATCTGGATGGTGCAGGCGAGCACCCATCTGCCAGGCCCGGTCGACAATCTCACGATTCAAACGAGGGCGCTTCGGGCGGGCAGAGCGCTCCTGATTGTATCTGCCGTTGGCTGACGATTGGTTGCGAGCGGAAAAGCGAAAAGTATCTCTTCGCCTGTTTTCGAATTCTCTGGTCATATGTCCTTTCTGCTCGTCCCATTGAGGGGTAGAGTAATCACGAGGTAGACGGTGCAGCCAGGAAAGGAGAAATCCCTACGTGCTCGTCTCTTGAGCGTGGCTTGAGCGTAGGCTGCCAGTCCTGGTGCGACCTTACATCGGCAAACGTACCTGCTTCATGGTTGGCGTGCGTTACACGCTGCGTTAGCGGTGTTGTGGAGGGACCTTACTCTCTGTGACTCAGTATACCACACTACGCCATGACCTGTCTGTCCTCCCTCGCTGCTCGACTGGTTGTGGACAACATCGATGGCCAGCGATACGTGGGCTGACTTGCCTGACCCAACCTGTGCCGTCTGGTGCCGCTTGCTTGCTACGCTGTTAACTGAGCTTAGGGGCCTGGGAAGAGGCCGTAGCTGGAAGCGGTCCCTGCTGCAGTGGCACCCCGCTGTAGGTCAGGTCCTGGCTACCGTACATGGCCAGCACCCCCTGATTCAGCTCATCCGGCAGGAGTGCGCGGAGCATTACTGTATAGTATAACCCTGTTGCTGGCTCGTAAAATTCCCCGCTCGGCTTTCCATGCAGCA
The DNA here is from genome assembly GCF_001748285.1 of Thermogemmatispora onikobensis. NCBI lineage: Bacteria > Bacillati > Chloroflexota > Ktedonobacteria > Thermogemmatisporales > Thermogemmatisporaceae > Thermogemmatispora > Thermogemmatispora onikobensis. The sequence goes on from NZ_BDGT01000017.1 coordinate 19,751, forward strand.
GGTTGCCAATGGTGCGGCTCTGCTCGGGAGTGAGGAGCAAAGCTCGCTGTGGCGTCGTAAAGGTCAGGCAGCCTGAGTCAGCGTTTGGTCCTGTGATATCCTGGGGCACCGGGCCGCATTCGAACTGGGCGAGCTGGTGCAGCGTAAAGTCTGGGACGTTCCAGGTTGGGATCGACTGGCTCAGATCGGGGCTGAAGTCCTGGTGAACAAGCAGGGCTTTGCGCGTGGTGTTATAGGCTGCCGTTGATCCCTGGCTCACGGCTTCGTTGATCGCTGTGAGTGCCTTGCCCAGGCGCTGGTACTCGTCGAGATCCTGCTGGCTCTCCTGACGCTGTCCAAAGCTACTGTAGAGAAACTGATAGTGTTGGTTATTCACGTTGAATTGGAGCAAGACCGCATCCTGATCAGGTACCTCGTAGAACTGCTGGCGCTGAAAGTTCAGCAGCCCGTAGCTGCTCACCAGCGTATGAAGCAATTGGCTGAGCTGCTCCTGACTCAGATGTCCCTGCCGCATCTGCAGGCCGGGGCCGAGAATATAGCTACCATCGCCGTAAATGCTCAACTGCGGGCTGAGGTTAAGCGTTCCCTCGCGGCCCCCACCGCGGAAGGTCCGCAGCAAGACAGTCTCAGCACTACTATCGTAAATAATAGTGCCGTTATCAAGCTGGCGCAAGTGGGCCTGGCCTGCTACTGGCTCGCTCGTGTTGGATTCGCAGGCTGTCAGCAGGGCCAGCAGCAAGAGCAGAAGCAAGCAGACGATCTTGCCCTCCGGCCAAGGCCCTGGCAGCTTTGACCGGCTACGGTACCGCTCTGAGCGGTGTTCATCAAGGTAGTGCCTGGGTCTCTCGCTGGCCCAGATCCCTGTCTTTGCCTGTCCCCTGATTGGGAGGCCAAAGCCCTGCTCGCTGTTCTCTCCGTTCATCTCTCCTCCCGTGCTCTTAGCCTCGCTGGTTCTTGCCGGTTGTGTTGGTGGATACTATTGGGGATCTACGCTACGCGCGTAGCCGGGCCGAAAACCGGTAGCCAATCATCTTATAGATCAGGCGGGCCGCCAGAAAATCCGCGCGGATCTGGCCGGGGATGGGGCAAAGCTCAACCACATCCAGGGCTACCACGGTTGTGCGCCGGTAGATCTCACGCAACAACTCCAGCGTCTGGTACCAGCTCAATCCGCCTGGCTCTGGGGTGCCTACGGCGGGCATCTCGGCGGGATCGAGGGCATCCAAATCGAAGGTCAGATAGGTGTGCTCGCTCAGACGCTCCCAGGGAATACGCCCCTGGCCGCGGGCGAGATCGCGGGCCCAGACAATGGCTGCATCGGCCCCATTGCGTAGAAAATCCATCTCCTCTGCGCTGATGCTGCGAATACCGATTTCAAGCACGGGGATGCCCAGCTCTAGTACCCGCCTGGCGATGCAGGCGTGTGAGAGAGGGGACCCCTCGTATTCAGCGCGGAGATCGCCGTGTGCGTCAATATGAATAACTGTCAGGTCGGGAAAAAACTCGCGCGCTGCGGCAATCGGCTCAAGGGACAGCGAATGCTCGCCGCCGATCACCAGAGGAAACTGGCCTCGTGCCAGAACCTCACGTACAGCCTGGCCGGTCAGCTTCAGCGCGCTGGCATGGTCCAGTCCCTGGTAGTCCAGGGCTGGGCGGGTGTAAATGCCCACTTCTTCAAGCGGGCTGCACTCTAGCTCCTCATCGTAGAGTTCCAGCTGGCTGGAGGCATTCAGGATGGCCTGGGGGCCGTGGCGTGTCCCTGGCACATATGAGACGGTGTATTCAAGCGGCGCCGGAATGATGGTTACCCGTGCCTTGTCAGGATGGCTATACTGTGGCTCGTCCAGAAATTGCCTGATGATAGGCTCTCTCATGAGAAAGAAGCAACCTCCTCTCGCATCTACGCACCGTCTTGTACTCTATCATAACTGGTTCTTCCTGCCCAGCTCTCAGGACTCTTCTCCAGGCGTTTCGGTGGGGTGAGGTTCGCTGACTCTGCTGGCTGGCGCCCCTGGGCCTGGGTGGCGGGTGGCGGTTCCCACTGGCGGAAGGGCGCTGCTTGCTGCGCCGTGCTGCGCCGTGCTGCCCCTGCCTTGCTCCAGCTCTGGGGCGCGCTCGGGTCAGGGGAGTGTGAGGCTGAAGCGCGTGATCGAAAAGCGGGCATTGGGCCCAGTCACCAGCAGGCCGGCCCTGCCCCCGCTGTAGCCGCCGCGATCGCTCACGCTCTGGGTTGGGGCATTGAAATCCAGGGGAACCGCGTTGATGCGAGCCGTGAAGGTATCTCCGCGGGCGCTGATTTCCAGAGTGTCGGGAGCATGAGGACGGGGAGAGTAGGCCCCGCTCACCAGTACTAAGGGAGTACCGGGCTGATCCGCGTGGGCATCAAACTTCCAGAGAGCGTAGTGGCCAGCACCGTCGATGACCAGGGCATAGCAGGAAACGTAGTTCCCTTCGGGATGGAGGCGGAAAGCCAGGCCGTACCAGTTCTCTTCCCCACCTGCCAGGCGCTGTATTTGGGCCTGGAGCGTGAAGTTGGTCGGCAGGCTGCCTACGGCCTGGGGATAGGGGAAGTAGTAGGTGGCTGGTGGCGTCTGGTCGATCGTGATCAGATAGTGGCCATTGCCGATGGCGGTGCTGAATGCGGGAGCGCTGACGGTCCAGCGCTGTTGATTGTTCTGAAAAGTATCCGTAAAGGGCCGGGCCACGGCCTCGGAAGCGGGGCCTGATGTGCTCACGGACGGCAGCCAGTTGCTCAGCTGACCTTGCATGAGCGTGGCGGCGATGAGGAGGAGAAGCACCAGCCCACCGAGGGTGAAGGAAAGCCAGCGATGGTGCCAGAGGTGACCTCGCGGAGAGGCGGGCAGGGCCTGATGAGAACTGGGGGCGGGGTCCATGTGGGCCCTGGTGGGTCTGAGCACCGAAGTGAGGGCAGAGGTCGCAACGGGTGGCGTCTCTGTGTGGTTCGGGGCAGAGGTGATCTGGACCGGAGCCGCCAGCTCGCCAGCCTCGCTGGCCTGAGCTGCTGCAAGCTCAAGAGCGCTGGCTCTGTTTGACTGGCTGGGCGTTCGGCTTGCGTCCCCCTCTCGGCCTGGGAAAGCAATGGTCGTGCTCTCTCGCGACAGCAGGAGATCCAGTGTATGAGCCAGTTCTGCTGCTGACTGAAAGCGCTCATCGGGAGCTTTGGCCAGAGCGCGGGTAGTGATGTGGGCCAGGTCGTCTGAGATAGCTGGATTGAGCGTTCGGGCGTCTGGTGCTGGGCGATGAACATGTTGATAGAGCAGACCGAGGGTGCTATCGGCCTCGAAAGGAGGATGCCCTGTCACCATCTGAAAAAGAACTACTCCCAGGGCATAGATATCCGTGCGTGCGTCGACTGGGAGCCGCTTGATCTGCTCTGGAGCCATATAGGCTGCCGTGCCGATGAGCTCGCCTGCGCTGGTGAGCTGCGGGCGCTCCAGCTCCGGCTGTGTCGGCTCACCATCTTCTTCGCTCTGGCCAGACAGCGGCGACCCGTCTCTACGAGCCGCCAGGATGGCGCGTCGGTCGAGCAATTTGGCAATTCCGAAGTCGGAGAGCAAGATCTGGCGCTGCGGGCCGCTGCTCAAGAGCATGTTCTGGGGCTTCACGTCACGATGAACGATCCCGCGTTCGTGGGCCAGATGCAAAGCGCGGGCGAGGTCGCGGGCGTAGCGCATGGCCAGCATTGGGTCAAGAGGGCGACGGTCGCGCAGGAGGTCGCGCAGGGTGCCACCGCCGACGTACTGCATCACCAGGTAAGGGATCGTTCCGAGCTGGCCAAGGTCCGCTTCGCCGAAGTCGTAGACAGCTACGATGTGAGGATGCTCTAGACTCGCAATCAGTTGAGCCTCCTGCTCAAAGCGGGCGGCGAAGCCGGGGCGCGCCGCCACCTCCGGGCGAATGATCTTGATAGCCACATCGCGCCGCAGTCGTGAATGGTAAGCCTTATAGACTCGCGCCATTGCTCCTTCGCCGAGCTTATGCTCAATCAGATAGGCACCGAGCCGCTGCCCAATCAATGCGTCGCTATCCATCATGTTCTCTGCTTTTGCTAGAAAGATCGCTCCTTCCGGCGTGCTCGACGGACATCGTGGTCTATCATTCGTGGCAGACCACGAGGCCGGGCTCCCTCTGGCGCATGCCTCCGTTTGGCTTCCTGCGTATCAGGAGACACTAGGGGTGCAGCTCCAGGTGACCTGGATGCTATTGGCTGGCCCCTCGAAGAGTAGCAGAGCGGAAGATGGGCAGGCCTTGGTAGGGATCGAGACCTGGATCGACACCTTCTGGCCGGGGGGCAGGGTCCCGGCGGCGGGTGCAAACGTAACGCCGCTGATGCCGCTGCTGGAGCTGCTCCAGTTCAGCGCAGCGGCGTTCTGACTTGCTGCCTCGATCGTGACCAGGCACTGCCAGCTGGTCTCAGAACTGGAAAGCTGGCAATCTCTAGTTGCCTGAAGCGTGCCCGACTGCGGAGAGTCTAAAACCAGCGCCGGGGCAGGCTGTACTGTCAGTGTCACGGGGATGGTGAGCTGGCTCTGCCCGCTACTGAGGAGAATCTGCCCCTGGTAGCTTCCCGCTGCGAGTCTGGTTTGCAGGCTGCTCACAGAGACCGTGACCGAGGTTGAGCGATTCGCGTTGAGGGTGCCGCTGTTGCTGCTGAGATGCAGCCAGACCTGTTTTGTCTCCAGTTGCAGGGTGGCCGACCAGCTCTCCAGGCCGCTGCAGCTCTGGATGGTCAGGGTCTGAGGTGCCGGGTCGCTGGTGGAGGCCACAGCAGTGAAGCTGAGCGAGGTAGGCGAGGCGCTCAGGCAAGGCTTGACCACGATCAGTGTCACCTGCAGGAGCAGGGCAGGATGGCCGGCGTCGTCACTGAAGCTGATCTCGGTGCTGTAGCGGCCCGCCGCCAGGGTGCTGGTGCTTGCGCTGAGGCTAATCTGCTCTTCGCCAGGCGCGGCCAGCAGACCCGAGGTGGCGCTCATAGAGAGCCAGGGGGCTTGCTGGTTATCCCAGCTGGCCCTCCAACCAACGGCGCCGCTGCCGGCGGCGCAGAGGGTGATGTTTTGCTCAACAGGCGTACTATAGCCGGCGCTCAGCGGACCAAAAGTCACGGCTGAGGGATTAACGCAGCTCAGTCCCCCACTGGGAGGGGGAGTCGTTGGGGCGGCAGTTGCCGTAGCTGTCGCTGTTGGCGAGCTAGTCGGGCTAACCTCCACTGTTGGTGTCGGACTGCTGGTCGTCGAGGGCGTCGGGCTGGTTCTCACAATAGTAAAGGTCAGGCTTGCGCTGCGGGAAGTTAGTGTCTCCTGGGCCTGGATTGAGTGCTGACCCAGGGGCCATGCAGGATCGATGGTGAGCGTGGCATCGAAAGTCCCGTCTCCTCGTGTCTGCAGACTATTCCCCTCTAGTGCCTGCCAGACCAGTGTCGCTGCATCGAACAGCTCAGCCGAGACAACCCCTTGTTGTGGCCGCTGTTGCGGGGCCGCTCTGCTGCTGAAATGCAAGGGAAGATGGTGATCAAGCGTCAGAGTCACCGTGCTACCGGGCAAGAAATGGGAGCCGTGCAAGTGCAACAAACCACCCGGGGTCACGGTCGAGCTGCCAGAGAGTAAGGCAAGCGTGGGCGACCAGATAGTAAAGGCCGCGGCCACAGTGCTGCTCGTAATCAGTAAAGCGGCGCAGAAGGCGACCAGGGCGAGTGTCAACCAGGCCGGTGGCCCGCTGCTCGGACGAGCGAGCGGCTGCCAGGAACGGCGAGAGGTAGACGGGCTGGCCGCAGGGAGAACAGCCTGGGCCAGCGGCTGCTCAGCTCGCGGCTGGAAACTGGTAATCTCCTCGCCGTGACTCGAAGCTTTGGGACTGTGGGGAGGTCTACCGCGCACATAGGGCACAGGGGCTGGCGGGTTGCCCTGAACATGGGGCACCTGCCCCTGACTGGCTACCAGCTTTTCCCCGCCTGGCAGGGGCAGAGGCAGAATCCAGGTCCGACGACGCCGAGGCTCTTCCTCTTCCTGAGCAGCCCGGTTGTCCTGTTGAGCGACAAAGGTAGCCTCTACGGAAGGCGAAAGGGGCAAAGGGGCCGGCCCTCCGTCCTCATCTGAGGGGGGAGAGGAAAGGGGCTCTGGGATCGTCTGCCACCAGTCTGAGATCGTCTCATCGTCTGAAAGGCCGGGTGGAGCAACAGGGCCTGGTTCCTGTTCCAGCGGCAGTGGCCGCGTTGCTTCATCCTGCTGCTCAGGCTCTTCCTCCCTACCTTCACCGGCAGAGGTCCGAACTGAACCAGATGCGATGCTGGACGGCTGCTTCATAACGATACCGTCCCTGGCCTGAAGTGGCTGGGTTGGCTCCTCTGTGGGCAGAGGCTGCCCGCAGTGTCCACAAGATCTGGCATGATCTGGCAGCTTCGTGCCACAATAGTTGCAGGCGCGCATTGCGACCCTCCTGCGCAGCGTAATCGCTCTTGTGCTCGGAGAAACTGTGTCTAGTCTACCATAGTCCGTCGTAAATAGGGAGTCTGCAAATTCTTCCTGAGAAATCTGCGGCAGTCGACGAGAAAGACTACGAGAAGAAGATCGCAGCGCCAGGTACCTCCCTGGCCTTTAGAAGTGCTCTGGCGGTGCAGAAGTGAGCGTCTGGTCGGCTGAGCGCACGTTACGAAATATTCACCGAACATGAGGAAAGGAGCCTAGAAAGGGGATGTGGACGAGAAATGTGCGATTGCAAGAGCAGGCGGAGCAGCTCAGCAGCGGTCGCCAGGACCTGATAAACGCTATTGAGGAAGCCTGTGACTGGGTAGAGCGAGCTGAACCCAAGCTGGCCGCTCTCTTGCCCGAGGAAGGAAGACGCGAGCGACTGCGTAGAGAGGCTATAAGCCTGCAACAACGGTATCCTGATCCAACCGAGCGGCCCCCGCTCTATGGCATCTTGTTTGCCGTCAAGGATCTCTTCCACGTGCATGGCTTCCCGACGCGGGCCGGTTCTCAGCTCCCGGAGGAGGTTCTCAGTGGGCCGCAGGCCAGCAGCGTGACCCTGCTGCGCGAAGCGGGAGCGCTCGTGCTCGGCAAGGCCGTCAGTGCTGAATTCGCCTATTTCGAACCGGGGCCAACGCGCAACCCGCTGAATCCCCTCCATACGCCGGGTGGTTCCAGCAGCGGCTCCGCGGCAGCAGTGGCTGCCGGTTACTGCCCGCTCGCGCTCGGAACTCAGACCATCGGCTCGGTCCTGCGTCCGGCGGCCTTTTGTGGCGTTGTGGGCTTCAAGCCCACCTTCGGACGCATCTCTGCCGATGGCCTGGTCCTCTGTGCCCCTTCCCTCGACACCGTGGGTCTGTTTACTCAGGACATCACGGGGCTGCTTCGCGTGGTGCCTCTGCTCTGTCGCGGCTGGCGTGGCTTCCTCCCTGCTCTCCCTCCTCCTGTGCTGGGGGTGCCGGAAGGCCCATATCTTGACCAGGTCTCCCCAGAGGGGCGGCGTGCCTTTGAGGAGCAGCTGGTTCGCCTTCAGCAAGCGGGCTATCGCCTCAAGCGCGTGCCAGCGTTGCAAGATATTACCTCTGTCAATCAGCGCCATCTGCGTCTGGTCCATGCCGAGATGGCTCGGGTGCATGCACGTTGGTTTGAACGCTATGCTGCCCTCTACCGTCCGCTGACTGCGGCTGCTATTCGCGAAGGCGCGACGATCGGCATTCAAGAGATTTTAGAGGCGCGAGCAGGGCGTGAGATCTTGCGCACCGAGTTGCAGGCCCTGATGGCGCGTGAGGGCATTGATCTCTGGCTGGCCCCGGCGGCCCCTGGTCCGGCTCCCCTGGGTCTGCAGACAACCGGCAGTGGCCTTATGAACTTGCCCTGGACTCAGGCCGGCCTGCCTGCTTTGAGCCTGCCAGCGGGCCTGGCGGAGAACGGCCTACCGCTTGGCCTGCAGTGTGTGGCTGCTTGGATGCGCGATGAGGAGCTGCTGACCTGGGCCAGTTCGTTGGCGGCTGTAGTCACTGAGCGGACCTGATGTTTACTCGCTCCTGCCTGCTCAGGTTGTCGGTGTTCGGCTGGCATCGGCGGGCCGTTGCAGACCAGCAGCCCTCTCTGCTTACGGGCCGCTGAGGACACAACCACCGCTCTGATTGCTCCATTCCTCCTGCACAAGGTAGCGATGGCCATTCCAGGTGACATTCCCCCCATCGGGACCCGGCGATCCGAACTCCCAGGAGCATTTGTCACCGATTTCGCTTCCCTGGCTATCGTACCAGGCATTGAGCAGCGGGTCTGTGGCCCCTTCCATCTGCTCATGGGAGGCCACGTTGATGCTGCTCTCGGCGTCGCTATCGTGGTTTGGCGATGAGGGAACGCCACAGGCCTCGGGATCGCTGCCTGTATAGGGAATGACGGCGTAGATTATCTCCTTGTCGAAGTAGCCATGATAGGCACAAAAACTAGAGAAGCTACAGTAGCTGTTATAACAGATGTTTTCTCCTCGGGCCGTAAAGACAAAGAACATGGTGGCAAGCGAGGCAGTCCAGCCCTGGGTCTGCAGCGCCCGCCTGACCTCGTCCTGGATCTGGGCGTCGCTCAGGGTTGAGGAGGGATATGGGCGGTGGTCGGTCCAAGACCCGCCGAAGCTGGCGCCACTGGGAACCTGACCGCTGCTATCGCCGTATTGTGTATTGTTGTGATAGAGCGCGGAGCTGCCCACATCCTGGAAGTAGCGTTCGATCAGCTGATGATAGCCTGCACTGACCTGGGAGCCAGCCGGTTCCCAGAAGATGGCATAAGCTGTCATCGTACGGCTCATCACTGGGCCATCGTGGTAAAGCAGGTTCTGGTTAGCAGCTTGCGGCCTGGTAGTCCGGGCAGAGCGTGTTGCCAACGGATGCCAGCCACTGAGGGAGTGAGCGGCGCTCATGGTGGCCGAAGGAGCAAGCGGCCACAAGGAGCCGATGCTCAGCCAGATTCCCAGAGCACCGCAGGCACTAAGTAGCCTGAGCAGGTGGGAACACCAAGAGTGCCGGGTGGTACGATGTTGCATAGTGCCAGCAAACAACATTGTTCCTCCTCTTCCTGTTCCTGCTGCAATAGAGATGACTTTATGCTGAAAAGCTGGGCTGGAGGATGAGCGAGCAGACGAGCGAATGCTGCTTAGGGGGTGAGTATACTCTGAGAAGCTGTGTGACTGCTTCGTCTGGCCTTTAGGCGCTGGCAAAGGAGCCTACCGACTGACGGCCATCTTCCTTACGCGCGGCTCTCTTAGACAAGATTGGCGCTGCTAGAGAAGTCCTCACCTGGCGGCAGGCTCAGAGGGATCTACCGGGGAGGGCAGAGATGAGCGTTTCTCCTAGAAGAAATTGCTGTTGACAGCCGCCATCATCTCGCTCGCAGGGGAGCTGGCAAGCAGAGCGCGCTAGAGCTTCTCCCAGAGCAGACGCCTGGTTCCGATTCTGAGCTGGCAGCAGGCAAAGAAACGGGCCAGTATAGGCGACCAAGGCTTTGAGCGCTTGCTGCTCTGGTCAGGCTTTCAATCAGCCTTTCTCAATCAGCCTTTCTCATCAGGAGGTAGGGTATGGTCATTGAGCTAGAGACCCGCATTACTGAGGTCACTGTCTATGGTGATCGGGCCCTGGTCAAGCGGCAGGGGGGCCTCTCCCTGGAGGCTGGCGAGCATGAGCTGCGCATCAACTATCTGCCGCCCTTCCTCAAGGACTCCCTGCGCGCGAGCGGTAGGGGGCCAGCGGGAACGCGCCTGCTCGGTGTTGAGACGACCACAGCCTTCTTGCCGCGTCCACCCGAACAAGAGCTGCTGCGCTTACAGACGGCTTGCGATCTGTTGGATCGCAAGGTGCAGCTCCTGCAGGCTCGTCAGCAAGCCCTGGAGCAGCGCCGACGCTGGGTTCAGGCCCTGGGCGAGCAGGCGCCGACGCTAATCCAGGGTCTGACCCAGGGACGCTTACAACCGGGCGATTACCAGAGCTTTTTTGCTGCTCTCCTGGAGCAAATGCTGCAGGATGCCGAGGCTTCCCAGGATGTGGCTATCCAACTTCAACAACTGCAAGAGGAGTTGCAGGCTAAGAAACGTGAGCTGGAGCAGAAACGTCTTGGCAGCAATCCTGACCGTCTGGCCGTGCTCGTCAACGTGGAGCTGCCACAAGCTGGTGAGCTGAGCCTGGAGCTGAGCTATCTGATCGAACGGGCCGCCTGGCATCCCAGCTACGATGCGCGTCTCTCCTTCACGGATCACAATGACGGCGCTGGCGGTCTGGAGAGCAACGTTGATCTCACCTGTCTTGGCCTGGTGGAACAGCACAGCGGTGAAGATTGGAACGAGGTCACGCTGGCGCTCTCCACGGCACGTCCAGCCCAGGCGACGGTTCTCCCCGAGCTGAAGCCCTGGTACGTAGATACTTTCCAACCGGTTTTCACGCCGCTCGTAGGGGCGGCCCCTGCTCCGGGGTCCCCTCCTGTGTTCTATGCCATGCCCAGCCCCAGCCCCAGCCCCGGCTCACGGCAGCAGCGAGCCTTGCCAGCAGCAGCCCTCTCCGAAGAGAGCCAGATCCAGGCCAAAGAAGAAGCGCCGGCCAGCGAGGAGGCCGTCGAGCTGGGGGCCGAGATTGAGCAGCGGGCCACTGCCCTGGTCTATCGCTGTGGAAGCTCCATCAGCATTCCCGCCGACGGCTCGCCCCATCGAACGCTCATTGCCCAATATCGACTTCCCTGCCGGCTGGAAGTGGTTGCGATCCCTGCCTTGGAGGAGGCAGCTCACCTGCGCGCCACCGTAGAGAACAGCAGCGGTGGAGTCCTGCTCAAAGGCAAAGCCAACATCTTCGTCGATAACGAATATGTTGGCACCACAGAAATCGACCTGACCGCTCCTGGGCAAACCTTCCGCCTCTTCCTTGGCCTCGACGACACCGTACGCATTCGGCGTGAGTTGATCGAGCGCAAGGTTGAGCAGGGCGGTCGTCTGCAGGGGAACCTGCGACGCATCACCTATGCCTACCGCATTACAGTGGAGAGCTTCGCCCGGGGCGAGCGTCGCGTCGTGATCATGGACCGTCTGCCCGTCTCGCGCCACGAACGCATCAAAGTGAATATTGTTTCTCTGCAGCCGGAGCCACAGGAGCGCAGCAAGCTGGAGCAGCTTACCTGGCAGTTCATCTTGCCCGCTGGGGGCACGCAGCAAATGGAAGAGCGCTTCGTGGTCGAGCACCCGCGCGATTTGCGCGTCATCGGTCTTCCTTGACTTGAGGTCTGCCCTCAGCTGAGTGGAACGGGGAGCCGCGTGCATTTTACAGATTCAGTGCTGCACTGAGGCAAGATGGCATGCAAGGAAAAATGTTATAATAACACAGGGTTGCACTATCTAAAGAACCCGATCGGCTCCCCTGTCAGCCGGGGTACTCACTGAGGAGTCTTCTCTGAGTCACCCTGGTGATGACCATCGGGCCGAAAGGAGACCACATGCGCGAACTGATTACCCTGCGTGTCAATGGTGAACGCTATGAGGTGGCGGTGCTGCCTCATCGGACCTTGCTGGAGGTCCTGCGTGAGGATCTTGGGCTGATCGGCACAAAACATGGCTGCGAGCTCGGCGAGTGTGGCGCCTGTACCGTGCTCCTCGACGGCGTACCGGTCCTCTCTTGCCTGACACTGCCGCTAGAGGTCCAGGACGCTGAGATTACGACCATTGAAGGACTGGAGGAGCAGGGCAGGTTACACCCACTGCAGGAGACCTTCGCCGAGCTGGGAGCGGCTCAGTGTGGCTACTGTACTCCTGGGATGCTCCTCTCTGCTGCAGCCCTCCTGCGTCAGAATCCCCATCCAACGCGCGAAGAGATCAAGCAGGCTCTTGCTGGAAACCTCTGCCGTTGCACCGGCTACACCAAGATCTACGAGGCGATCGAAGCCGCGGCGGAGCGTCTGTCTGCCGTGCCCAAAGACGAGTGGCAGCCCGATGCTGCTCTGCGGCCCTGACGGCGGCATGCTGGCACAGTGGGACTGAGCGGCTATTGTCCGCTCAGCCCGGCACCGGTACACACAAGGGAGGAGAAGCTATGGACGAATGGCGGCGCCTGCAACCGCGCAAAGCAGGTCCCTACAGAGTAGTAGGTCAGCCCCTGCCCAAAGTTGATGCCTATAGCACTGTGACCGGGCGGGCCATCTATGCTGACGACATCATGCTCCCGCGCATGCTCTACGGCGGCCTCCTACGCTCGCCTCATCCCCATGCACGCATTCTCTCCATCAACACTCGTAAGGCGCGGGAGCTACCGGGGGTCTTGGCGGTTATTACTGGCGAAGATCTACCGCGCAAATACGGTATTTTGCCTTCCAGTCAGGATGAGACGGCCTTAGCCATCGACAAAGTGCGCTACGTTGGCGATCCAGTAGCTGCCGTGGCCGCCGTTGACCCGGACACGCTGGAGCAAGCCCTGCGCTTGATCGAAGTCGAGTATGAGGTCCTGCCGGCCCTCATGAGCATCGATGAAGCGCTGGCCCATCCTGACATCAAGATTCACGAGGAGGCGCGCAACGGTAACATTCACAAGGCCGTTTCCTACGAATTCGGTGATGTCGAGGCTGGCTTTGCCGCTGCCGACTACGTACGTGAAGACTGGTTTTACTACGAGGGCAATAACCACGTGCCGATCGAGACCCATGCCTGTGTCGCGCGCTGGGAGCCAGACCCTCATGATCCTGTCGGAGGAAAGCTCACCCTCTGGTCTTCGACCCAGACCCCTCACTATGTCCATCGCGAAGTCAGCAAGGTCCTGGGTATTCCGCCTTCTCACCTGCGCGTGATTGCTCCCCATGTGGGAGGGGGCTTCGGGGGCAAGAGTGATCCCTTCTCGCATGAGATTTGTGCCTGTGAGCTAGCGCGTCGCACGGGGAGGCCTGTCAAGATCACCTGTACGCGCGAAGAAGTCTTTCTCATTCATCGTGGACGCCATCCAGTCAAGATGTGGATCAAGACGGGTCTCAAGCGTGACGGGACCATCACCGCCATGCATTTTCGCTCCTTTCTGGATGGCGGGGCCTATGGCTCCTACGGTGTCGCCACCACCTACTATACGGGGGCCCTCCAGCCGGTCACCTATGCTCTGCCCGCCTACAAATTCGAGGGCATGCGCCTGTTCACCAACAAGCCACCCTGTGGCCCCAAGCGTGGTCACGGTACGCCCCAGCCGCGCTTCGCCGTCGAGGTCCATCTCGACAAAATCGCTGCCGATCTGGGGCTTGATCCGATCGAGCTGCGTAAGCGCAACCTGGTGCGGCCCTACAGTCGGACCATCAACGGCCTGCGCATCACAAGCTGCGCGCTGGAGGAATGTCTGGACCAGGTCGTAGCTCGCTCTGGTTGGCGTGAATTTCAGGCGGCCCGTCCAGCGCGCGAGGCCGATGCTGAGAGGCGCTCCTCCTCCGTTCGCTACGGCATGGGGCTGGCGGTCTCAACCTACATCTGTGGGGCCGGCAAGCCGATTTACTGGAACGATATGCCCCATTCCGCCGTTCAGATCCGACTTGATCGCGGTGGTGGAGTCACCGTCTACTGCGGCGCCACCGACATTGGCCAGGGTTCAACCTCGGTGCTTGCCTATATTGTGGCCGAGGAGCTAGGAATTGAGCCGGAGCGCATCCACCTGGAGACCGCCGATACCACCCTGACCCCGGTCGACCTTGGCTCCTACTCCAGTCGTGTCACCTTCATGGCGGGCAACGCCGCCATTCAAGCGGCCAGACGTCTGAAAGAGCTCCTGCACAGCGCTGCGGCTGAGCGACTGCGCCTCTCTCCTGATCGCCTGGAGAGCGGCGACGGCTGCATCTACGCTGTCGACGATCCACAGGTCGCCCTCTCCTTTGAGCAGGCCGTGCAATTGGCGGAAGCCCGCTACGGAGCGCTGGTCGCCGCCGGCTCCTATGCACCGCCGGAGGACATTCATGGCGACTTCAAGGGGGCCGGAGTTGGTCCTTCACCCGCTTACTCATACTCGGCCTGCGTTGCCCTGGTGGCGGTCGACAGCGAGACAGGCGAGGTCAAAGTGGAAAAGCTCTGGCTGGCTCATGATGTGGGCCAGGCGATTAACCCTTTACTCGTTGCTGGCCAGGTCGAGGGAAGCGCCTACATGGGCTACGGGGAGGCCCTCATGGAGCAGCAGATCTTTCGCAAAGGGCGGCATAAGATCCCGTCGATCCTGGACTACAAGATTCCCACCACCCTCGATACCCCAGAGATTGAAACCATCCTGGTTGGCCAGCCTGACGAAGAAGGCCCCTTTGGGGGCAAAGAGGCAGGCCAGGGGCCGCTGCTGCCCGTCATGCCGGCCATTGCCAATGCCATCTATAACGCTGTTGGCATCCGCATCGACGAAGTGCCTATCACACCAGATAAGGTCTTGCGCGCCCTCAAAGCAGCTCGTAGCGAGCCAGGCGAGCGTCCGCTACCCCCACCGCGCGTCATGCCCATTGCCCTGAGCGGGCCGTGGCCAGCGCGACTCATTCGCTGGTCGCCCGAGCGTTTGCCCAGCCTGAGCAACGGTCACCAACAGCAACAGAAGCAGGAAGAGAGCACTCCCCAGGGAGCGGCTTCCACCCCCTCCCAGCTTCCACGGAAAGGAGGAGCTGTCTGATGCTGCGCCTGCCTCCTTTTCGCTATCTGGCACCACGCACCCTGAGCGAAGCGACACGGCTGCTTGCCGACGAGGGACCAGAGGCTATGCCTGTGGCCGGTGGAACAGACCTGCTGCCCAATATGAAGCGCCGCCAGTTGACGCCAGCCGCCTTGGTTGGACTGCGCCGTCTACGCGAGCTGAAGGGGATCAGCGGCTCCCCAGAGGTGGGAGTGCGTATCGGCGCAGGTGAGACCCTGACAAGCATAAGCAACCATCCACTCATTCGCTCCCAGTATCCGGCCCTGGCTCTGGCTGCCGCCGCAGTCTCTACTCCGCAGTTGCGCAATGCTGGCACGCTTGGCGGCAATATCTTGCTTGATACGCGCTGTAACTATTATAATCAAACCGAATTCTGGCGCCATTCCATCGGCTATTGCATGAAGCGTGATGGCAACATCTGCCTGGTCGCTCCAGGCAGCCCACGCTGCTGGGCCATCTCCTCGGCGGATACGGTGCCCGTGCTTGTCGTCCTGCAGGCACGGGTACGACTGGTCAGCGTGCGTGGCGAGCGCGAGATACCGATCCAGGAGCTGTTCCGTGACGACGGCATGCGCCCTTATACACGTGAGACCGATGAGATCTTAAGTGAGATCTGGCTGCCGCCTGCGCCTGGTTGGCGCAGCACCTATCTCAAGCTACGTCGACGTGGCTCCTTTGACTTCCCCATTCTAGGTGTGGCCGTGGCCCTGCGTCGTGAGCAGGATGGCCGCATAGGCGATGCGCGCATAGCCTTGGGCGCTGTTGCTTCTCATCCCGTGGAAGCTGAAGAGGCAATGGCGCACCTGCGGGGGCAGCAGCCAACACCTGCCCTGCTGCAAGAGGTAGCCTCCCTGGCGGCAAAGCGCGCCAGGCCACTGGACAACGCGGATCTGACAATCACCTATCGCAAACAGCTCACACCGGTCTATGTTCGACGAGCGCTCGACCTGCTGCTAGAGGAAGAACAGGGCGGCGGAGCTAAGTAAGCTTGGGGCCGACTCTGAAGCGCTCCGCCGCTGTCCAGGCGTGTTACTGGATGAGAAAGCTCCGCCCGTCTACCCGGTAGGTCGGAAAGAGAGGGCCGTCCTTTGTCTGCCGTCTGCGGGCCCCTGGCTCTATCTGGCCCGGCAGGCAGCCCCTGCCCTGCCCCGCCCGGGCGCAGGCCAGGCTTCCAGCGAGAGCTACTTGCTGCAACCACAGGTACAGGACAGGCAAAAACGGAGGAAAGAGAAGAAAGAACAAGAATGCCGCAAGGAGAAGAGAAAGGATATGGCGCGCTTTCCTGTCCGCCGGGCAGCTCGGGACCGGGAGTGAAAGGACGTGATCCATGCCTCAATCGAATCATCCACGGCTGGAGACTGCTTCGCGTTCGCTGATTGAAGCGCGGCAATTGGCCAGGCTCCAGCTAGGGCTGACGCGCATTCTACCGCGCAATAGCTTCTACGAACGAAAATTGTTGGCCAATGGCCAGCCGCTCTCTCTCACGCGGCTGCGCGATCTATCGCGCTTGCCCTTTACGACCAAACAGGAGCTGCTTGCCGATCAGGAGCGGCACCCACTCTATGGCGAGAACATGACCTACGCGCTCAGCGAGTACGTGCGTTACCATCAGACATCGGGCACGACCGGACGCCCCTTGCGTGTCCTCGATACAGTTGAGAGCTGGAAGTGGTGGGCCGACTGCTGGAAAACGGTCTATCAGGCGGCGGGCGTCACTCGTGACGATGTGATCTTCATCGCCTTTGGTTTTGGACCCTTCATCGGCTTCTGGGCGGCCTATGAAGGGGCCAAAAATCTGGGCGCCCTGGTGGTTCCCGGCGGCGGCATGGACTCACTGCAGCGGCTGCGCATGATGCAGGACGTGCAGGCCACGGTCCTGGTGTGCACGCCGAGCTATGCCCTGCGTCTGGCAGAGGTAGCCCGTCAGGAGGGTCTTGATCTGCGGCAGCTCAAGGTGCGTATTACCATCCATGCAGGCGAACCGGGGGCCTCGATTCCGGCCACGCGCCGGCGCATTGAAGAGGCTTGGGGGGCCAAAGCTTATGACCATGCTGGCATGTCCGAAATGGGTGCCTACGGCTTTACCTGCGAACAGCAGCACGGGCTGCATGTCAATGAAGGCGAATTCATCGCTGAAATTCTGGACCCTCGCTCAGGCCAGCCTGTGCCGGTGGGCGAAGTTGGCGAGCTAGTGCTGACCAACCTGGGGCGGTGGGGCAATCCTGCCCTGCGCTATCGCACTGGTGACCTGGTGCGCAATGGTGGCTATAGCTGCCCCTGCGGTCGGGCCTTCCTCCTACTTCCCGGGGGGATCTTGGGGCGCATCGACGATATGCTCATTGTACGCGGTGTCAATATCTATCCTTCAGCAATCGCCGATATCTTGCATCGCTTTCCTGAAGTGGCCGAGTATCGCATCATCATCACCAACAATGGGCCGCTGGATGAGATCGCGCTCCAGGTCGAATGCCCTTCCTCCTTGGTCAGTGAGATTCACGAGGCCCTGCGGGCTGCTTTCGGCTTGCGCATCCCTGTCGAGGCTGTCGAAGAGGGAAGCCTACCGCGCTTTGAGCTAAAGGCCAGGCGTGTGGAAGATCGCCGTAGGCGGACGCTCTAGGGCTGTTGCTCTCCTCGTGCCTCGCTTGCATCACTATCTGGCCAGAGCATATAATAAGTCGATTCGTAAAGAGCGTGCTTTTGTTTGCTGTTCAAGGAGGAGATCCGTGAACACGAATGTTGTGTCCCTTCCTCAAAGATTTCCTCCAGAGGAAATCTGGCGCCAGTCGCACTTTGCCTCCAAAGGGTTGGAGATCGTGCCGAACCCGCCCCGTGTTGGGGAAGCGGCCTCGATCCGTCTTCTCCTCTGTAATGAAACAGGGCAGTCACTCACGGTGCGGAAGATCTCGCCGCGGGTCTACTCCTTTGGTATCGGGTCCCTCAGGCAGGAGCGTCTGCCGGAGCGAGGGCCTTTGACCTTAGCCCCGGACCCGGCCCGTGTCGAGACCCTCACCTGGCAGTGGCTTCCGACTGCCGCCGGGCACCGTTGTCTGCGTATCCATCTCGACATCGAGGGATGGTCAGACCCCTGGATCGTGGGCTGTAATCTGCGCGTGATCGAGGCCACGGCAGACACCTCCCGCTGGCTGGTACCATTTCTGCTGGGGAACCCCACCGAGAAAGCCCAGCCCCTGCGCCTGCGCCTTAACCTCCAGAGCACTGGTCTGGAAGAGGGAGCCTTCCGGGCCTGGGTTGAGCTCCCGCAAGATGGCCGCCGCCTGATGCTCAGAGAGCCGCTCTGGTTGCAGCCCCATGAGGAGCGCTTTGCTTTGCTGATGATTCGCACCCATCCCCAGGCAACCGAGCCCTTCGAGCTGATCAGCGATGTCGAAGCCTGGCTCGGTGATGCCTTCCTCGATGGTATTCGTGTCATTGTCCAGCGCAGGCTGCCTGCCGAACCGTTGGCTTCTCCTGGCAGGAGAGAGGTAGACAGTAGGTTCCTGGTCGGCCTGCCTGCAGGGCTGGGAAGAAGCAAAGCGTAGCCTGGCGGTAGTGGGGCGGTGGACGGACCGCCTCCTTTCGCTGCTCGACCGGTGGCTCATCCAGCGCACCCAGGCTACTGTCTCCGTGGCCTGCCTGGGGGCCACCGGTCCTGTCTTTCTCTCTTGCCTCGTTCGCCTGCTCAGGTCTCTGCTTACCTTCTCGGAGGAAGAGCAGAGAAGCTCATTGCAGGTCATGATGCCCTCTTGGGCGGCCAGCGACCGTGAGCTGAGTAGAGCCATCTGCCCGTGCAGGACAGACAAGGGACGCAATAGCACTCTGTGCATTCTCTCAGGAAGAGAGGTCTATGCAAAGCGAGCTACACTCAACGGAAGCGCCGGTGAAATGGGGGATACTCGGCGCTGCCAGCGTCGCCCTCAAGCGCGTGATTCCCGCTATGCAAGCGGCTAGCAATGCCCAACTGGTGGCCATCGCCAGCCGTGAACCGGACCGTGTACGTCTGCTAGTATCTGCCCCCCCAGCCGTGCGCGTCTACAGTGATTATGAGAGCCTGCTGGCAGACGGAGAGGTAGAGGCCGTCTATGTGCCCTTACCCAACAGCATGCACGCAGAATGGAGCATTCGAGCCTTGAAGGCCGGCAAACATGTCCTCTGCGAGAAGCCACTGGCCCTCACCGTTGAGCAGGGGCTAAGCATGCTCCAGACCGCTCGCGCCCAGGGGCGACTGCTCATGGAAGCCTTCATGTATCGCTTCCATCCTCAGATGCTCTGGGTCATGGAGCAAATCAGCGAGGGCCTCATTGGGGCCGTCAAGCTCGTGCGGTCCTCCTTCTATTTTGACCTGCGCAGCCGTCCCCAGGACATTCGCCTGCAGACTCCTCTTGGGGGCGGCTCGCTCGTTGATGTGGGCTGCTACTCGCTCAATCTCTGCCGGGCTATCTATGGCCGGGCCCCCCTGGCGGTCGGGGCGCGTGTCTATGCTCCGGCCCGCGGAGAAGTGGAGCGGGCCGTTGTGGCCTTCCTCGATTTCGGGGAAGGGCGCTTCGCTCTCGTTGACAGCAGCTTTGAGCTGCCTACCCGTCAGCTTGCTGAGATCGTTGGCGAGAGCGGGACCCTTCTTCTCAATGGTCCCTTCACCCCTGGTCAGACAGAGACCACGGTGACTCTCACCGTCGGCGAACAGATTGTTGTGCGCCGCTTCCCGCCCAGCGACCCTTATCGTCTGGAGATCGAGCATTTTGGAAGCTGCCTGCGCACCGGGCGCCCCCCCTTACTGCAGCTTGAGGAATCGCTAGAAAACCTGGCCACTATCGAGGCCATCTATCGCTCCGCTGGCTATCAGTGGCCGCCTGGTTGAGAAAAGCAAGGAGCGCCAGCCTGCTCTGGACCCTGCCCAGCCTGAGCCGGACCCTCTCGCGGCTGGTCCTGACCTTCGACAGTTGTGCTCCAGCATGTGGTATGATGCTCTCGTCGAGAGCAAGCCTGCTCAGGTCTACACTGATAGAAGGGACGAGCAAGCGTGAGTCGTGTCGAATTTGGCTTAATGCTGCAGATGATGCAGCGTCCTCCTTTGAGTCCAGATGAGCTATGGGACTATAACCAGCGGCTGATTCAGGCTGCAGAAGGATTCAGCACGATTTGGGTCGAAGATCACTTTGACTGGGGAGAGGCAGCCGTCATGGAATGCTTCTCGACCATGTGCTATGTAGCGGCGAGCTATCCCCACTTCAAAGTCGGCTCCCTGGTCCTTGGCCAGGGGTATCGCAATCCGGCGCTCCTGGCCAAGATGGCTGCGAACCTGCAACTCATGTCTGGCGGGCGGCTAATCCTTGGCCTTGGAGCTGGCTGGCAAGAACATGAATATCGCTCCTACGGCTATCGCTTCCCGAGCGTCAAAGAGCGGATGGAGCAGCTAGAAGAGGCCATTCAAATCATACGGCTCTTGTGGCAGGGCGGTCCGGCCACCTTTAGCGGGCAGCACTATCGCATCGAAGCAGCCCACTGCCTGCCGGCTCCGCGGCCACCAATCCCTCTTCTCCTTGGTGGCGGAGGAGAACAGCGCACCCTGGCCATCACAGCGCGCTATGCCGACCTCTGGAACTTCAATTCCTGCACGCTCGAAGAATACAGTCGCAAACTGGGCATCTTGCGCCAGCACTGCCAGCGTCTCGGGCGCGATCCTGCCGAGATCACCCTGACCTATCTCAGCACCGCCAGCGTTGCCGATGATCCTGCCCTGGTCGTACGCGACCCCAAGAAGCACTTCATCGCTGGCAGCCCTGCTGAAGTCATTCGTGAACTAGAGCAGTTCATCGAAGTCGGAGTCTCCCACTTTATCTTCCGCTTCCTGGACATCCCCTCGCTGGAGCGCTTTGTGCGGAGCGTCGTACCGCATTTCCGCTAAGGCCAAAAGCGCATTCAAGGCGGGACGTGGAGCCGATCAGAACGGAGGGACCGGTTCCTGCGCTGAGGCAACGACTGGAGACGTGCAGAGCGGGACCGGCCCCTAACCAGGCCAGACCTTCAAGGAAAGTCCTGGCCTTCCTTTAGCGCACCAGCTCAGCAGCAGAGGGCTTCAGCGCCTCGGCCCGGGGCAAGGCTCGCGAAAGAATCACGCCCGTGTTCAGCCCGACCGTGTGCAGGCCGCCAAAGAAGCGCGCATGTTCCATCTTGATGCACTTATTCTGCACGAAGATTAAGCCAGCCTCCTGAGCCAGGCGTCCGGCCTCATCGTTGCGAATGCCGAGCTGGAGCCAGAGCACCTTCGCCCCAATGCGAATCGCCTCCTCAGCGATGGGCAGCACATCCTCGGGCTTGCGAAAGACATCCACCACCTCAATCGTTTCACCGGCCTCCTTGGCCTCGGTCAGCGAAGCGTAGACCCGTCTTCCGAGGATCGTCTGCCCGGCGTAGCGCGGATTGACCAGAATGATATGGTAGCCCTCGGCCTGCAGATAAATGGCCACGAAATGGCTCGGGCGATAGGGATCAGCCGAGATGCCGACAATGGCCACATGGCGATACGTCTGAAGGAGCTTCAGACGGTCGTACATATCGGGAGCATACTGCATCATAGAACGCTCGACCTCATCCTTCTTAAGACAAATGCAACTCAAGCCATCTTTGTCCACCTCGCCGCGGCCAAACGCAGGGAGCCACGGAGCAAAGCGTAGGCAAGACCTCGCCCTTTATTGTACTGCAGAGAGAGGAGAAACTGCAGCCACCGCTCACCTTCCGTCTACCCTACAGTATCCCTGCGCCTTCCAGCGCGAGGGCTGCCGGGCCTCAGAGCACATGTGATACGATACTACATAATAGTCAGCCAGTGCCCGGCCCGGTGAGCGACGATCTCTGCGCTCCTTGCTCTCCGCTGCTCAGGCTGGTCTGGGCTGACTGACGATCGAGAGCAACACCACCCAAAAAAGGAGCCTTAGCCTACACGAGAGCAGAAAAGAAGAGGGGAATAGAGGATGCCAGAAATCGACGGCGATCATAGCTTTGGTTTCAACACCCTGTCTGTCCATGCTGGTCAGCGGCCCGACCCGACCACCGGGGCCAGGGCAGTACCCATTTATCAAACGACGTCCTTCGTCTTTGACGATACCGACCATGCTGCCCACCTTTTTGCTCTGCAGCGCTTCGGGAACATCTACACACGCATCATGAATCCCACCACGGCGGCCTTCGAAGAGCGCGTCGCTGCCCTGGAGGGAGGCACTGGGGCACTCGCCACCGCCTCGGGCATGGCGGCCCAGATGGTCACCATGCTAACGCTCCTGCGGCCCGGCGACGAGCTGGTCTCATCCAGCAGCCTTTACGGAGGCACCCACACCCAGTTTGACATTACTCTGCGCACCTGGGGGATCAACACCATTTTTATCGATAGCAGCGATCCTGAAAACTACCGACGTGCCATCACGCCACGCACACGTGCTCTCTATGGGGAGACCATTGGCAACCCGCGGGGAGATGTGCTCGACATCAAGGCGGTAGCCGAGATTGCCCACGAGGCCGGCCTGCCGCTCATCGTCGACAACACCTTCGCTACTCCCTATCTCTGCCGTCCCTTCGAGCACGGAGCCGACATCGTAGTGCACTCAGCCACCAAATTCATCGGCGGTCATGGCAACTCCATCGCCGGCGTCCTTGTCGAATCCGGCAAATTCCCCTGGGATAACGGCAAATTCCCGCATATCGTCGATCCGTCCCCGGGCTATCATGGCGTACGCTTCTACGAGACCTTCGGCGACTTCGCCTTCGTCATGAAGGCTCGCTGTGAAACCGTGCGCGATACAGGCCCCTGCTTGAGCCCCTTCAATGCCTTCCTGTTGCTGCAGGGCCTGGAAACCCTCTCTTTGCGCATGGAACGGCACTGCCAGAACGCGCTGCAGGTTGCTCAGTTCCTCAAAGAACATCCTGCAGTCAGCTGGGTCAACTACCCGGGCTTGCCCGATAGCCCATACTACGAACTGGCCAGGCGCTATTTGCCGCGCGGAGCCGGCGCCATCTTTACCTTTGGCGTCAAAGGCGGCTACGAGGCCGGTAAGGCCGTCATCAACAATGTCCGCCTCTTCTCCCACCTGGCCAACGTCGGCGACACGCGCAGTCTGATCATTCACCCGGCCAGCACCACTCACCAACAGCTTTCCGAAGAGGATCAACTAGCGGGCGGAGTGACGCCGGATATGATCCGCGTCTCCATCGGCATCGAGGATATCGAAGACATCCTGTGGGACCTGGATCGCGCCCTGCATGCCGCCATGAAGGTGGCCTGATCTTGAAGCGACGTTGACCCTACCTAGACAGACCCTTCAAAGGCTGACGTGACGGCGATCCGGTAGCCGAAACTTCCCCCGGCCCCGGGAAATGGCGCATGAACTCGCGTTATTTGCCGGGGCCTCACTCTCTCCTGGCGCTCGCCCACCTGCCCGCCTCCTTGTCTTCCCCCTTCGCTGCTCTGCTGCGCACCGGCGCCAGGCCCTCTTTCTCTTCTTCTCTTCATTTGTGCATTTATATCAATCAACATTACAATGTATTCATAAATTATTACAATGCAGATTCTTTATTGACATCAATGGGAAAGCGTGTTATATTTTTCCACGCTTCGATAGGAGAAGGTGCTCGATCGAGTGCCTTCGGGAATATCGTGCAGTCTGTTCCGTCTGAAGTAGAAGCGGGAAGGGACTGCGTAACATCTTACAGGTGTCAAGTGGAGGAAGGCATTGCGAAGAAAAGCTTCCTTGATTTTGGCGGCATGTGTGCCGTTGGCGCTTGTGATAGCGTTGTTGAGTCTGGGGCTGTCGCAGCTTGTGGGGGCGCGTGCCTGGCACACGAGCTGTAAGTCGACGGGCTTTAGCTGGCATGGAGTCACGCTGACGGCGGCGCTGGTCAACCCCTCGACCACGGTCACTGGGGTCGTCAACGCGACGGGCTGTGACGTTGGTGTTTTTTTCAGCAGCGGTGTGACCGGCTCCATCGTCAATGCAGATATTTATGGGGCGCTGGACTTTGGTGTGTTGAATGTCGGCGCCAACGTCACGATCAAGCAGTCGCGTATTCATGACATTGGCGACGTCCATCTGAGCAACATCCACGTTGGGGTGGGTATCTATTTCGCCAATGACAGCCATGCCTGTGGTACCATTGAAGGCAACACCATCACGCATTATCTGCGCTCGGGTGTGATTATTGCCGGTCCATCGGACAGCGCTGTCATCACCAACAACACCTTGATTGGTCTGGGTCCGATTTCCTTTGTAGCTCAGACAGGCATCCAGGTAGTGGGAGGAGCGCATGTTTCCCTCAGCGGCAACCATATCACTGCCAATGTTTATGTTGGCAGTCAGCCGGCGGTTGCCGCTGGCATTGCGGTGGTTGGTGGCTCCTGTTATGGTCTGCCTCTGACGCTGGGCCTGCAGCTGAAGTCGAATGTCTTGCAGGACAACGATATTGGTATCTGGATCTCCGAGCTGACCGTTGGAACGCGCCAGGGTCTCTGTGTCGCGGCCCGTACAGCCACCCATATCGTTCTGCTCAGTAACACCATTAGCAATGCGCGCATCCTCAACGTGAGCGGCGCGGCGGGCCAGTCCTACCAGGCCGGCATTACCATTCAGGGCAGCGGCGTCAGCATCGTCAGCAATACGATCTGTGGCGCCGGCTATCTGGCCGCTACCCGGGCTACTGTTTCGGGCTACATTTACCCGATCGATCTGGTGCTGGCCACTGATCTCAAGCTGAGTGGCAATACTGCCTGTGGCGGCTCCGCCTTGAATCTCTCGCTTGGCCTGGGCACCACCGCTGACATTCAGAGCCACTTGCTGGTGGCCTTGGTACTCTGACCCCCGCTCGCTAGAGGCAAAGGGCGTCGGGGACCTCCTGGCGGTTGGCCGCCAGCCGCAGTTGCGACGGCAGCCGTCAGGTCTCTCGCCCCTTTGCCTCGCCCTCCTGGCTCTATTCAGGTCGGCCTGATAGCCTGCGGGGGCAACAGCAGCCAGCAGCGCCAGACCAGGAAGGAATATTCCTGGACTCGCGCGAGACTGCCAATGTCGTGGGGAACCACAGAGGATGAGGAGTCGCAGCAGTCGCAATCGAAAAAGGAGCAGAAATATGACCCATCAAGCTCAGCGGCCCGCTCGCTTCTCAAAAGATCCTCCTGGTTCTCTGGTGGCCTTGTCGTCTCATTGCCTCCATCGGTGACAGGCGGCGTACTCCCTTCCAATAGCTTGCTTCCCTCGTGCTATCCGGCCTGGCGAGTGCGCCGCCTGCTCCTCTCCTATCTTGATCCTTGCAAGGCGCTTGGTCCTCTGCCTACCTGCTTTCTTGCTTGCCTCTTTCCTCCTTCCGGCTCTCATGACAGGCAAGCAGAGTTTGTGCTACACTGTCTGCGGACTGTCTTTTAGTAAGGAGCCGCTTTTTATCCAGGAGGAAGGGTGAGACCGGAGCGAATCCCTGCGGTTTTCCCTTCCTTAACCTGTCTCTGAGTAGAGTGAGTGAGTGAGTGACCGATGACACAGACAGCTGATACGGCTGAATACAGAGCCATAGGCAAACCCTATCAGCGCCCCGACGCGCCCGCCAAAGTCACCGGGCAAGCGCGCTATGCTGGTGACATTCCAGTTCCTGGCAAGCTCCTTTTTGCGCGGCCTGTGCTCAGCCCCTATGCGCACGCGCGCATTACCAGGATCGACATCAGCCAGGCGCTGGCGGTGCCTGGAGTGCGCGCCGTCTATACTGGCGAGACTTTGCCGCTCGAGGGGTATGATCCAGGCGAGCGTACCAAATCGCCCCTGGCGCGCCAGGAAGTGCTTTGGGCTGGTCAGCCGGTAGCCCTGGTCCTGGCCGAGAGCGAAGCTGCTGCCGCTGATGGAGCTGCCGCCATCGAAGTTGACTATGAATCACTGCCGGTAGTCGTTGATCCGCTGGCGGCGATGGAGCCAGGGGCCCCGCTGACACGTCTCCTGGAGAAGAAGCGGACGGGGGAAATTGCTGGTGGGGAGGCCCACGCCGCTGTCTCCGGGGGAGAAGAGGGCGAAGAGCAAGAGAGCCAGCCTCTTTCTGAGAATGTCTGCGACAGGAGCCACCTGCGGCAGGGCGATATTGAGGCAGGCTGGCGGGAGGCCGACGTAGTTGTTGAGCGGCGTTATCGCACCAGCGTAGTGCATCAATCTTACCTGGAGCCGCAGTCGATCACGGTCATGCCTTCTCCTGATGGAGGGCAGTACACTGTCTGGGCCAGCGCTCAGGGTCTCTTCACCACACGTACGGAAATTGCTGAGGCACTGAATCTGGCCGAACGTCAGATTCATATTGAGTCGGTCCCGATCGGGGGGGCCTTCGGAGGCAAATTCACCCTGCTAGAGCCCCTGGCAGTCGCTGCGGCCCGCGCCAGTCGGCGACCGGTGCGTCTTGTGCTCACACGTAGCGAGGACCTCTTAGCGGCCAATCCAGCGCCCCAGGCCATCATTACCGTCAAACTCGGCGCCAGGCGTGATGGCACCCTTGTCGCCCTCCAGGGGGAGGTCGTTTTCGACAGCGGAGCCTACGCCGGCGCTGCTGCCAGCCTGGCCGGCTTTATTCTTGCCAGCACCTATCGCTGTCCCAACATCGATATCCGCTGCTATGAGGTGCTGACCAACAAGGTTGGAGTCGGAGCCTATCGAGCGCCCGGGGCGCCCCAGGCGACTTTTGCCCTGGAGTCGACCGTCGATGAGCTGTGCAGCGAGCTGGCTATAGACCCCCTGGAGTTTCGCCTCAAAAACTGCCTGCGTGAAGGTGATCCCTCGTTGGATCGTCGGCGTCCCCGCTGGCCGCGGATTGGGCTGCTAGACTGTCTGGAGAAGGTGCGTGAGCATCCTTTGTGGGCGCGACGTCAGGAGCTGTTAACCCCGCCACCCGAGCTGAACGGCTGGAAGGTTGGCATTGGCCTGGCAGTCGGTGGCTGGCCCGGCGGCACTGAGCCGGCGGCGGCAGCCTGCCGGCTCGACCGGGATGGTCGTCTCACGGTGATCGTTGGCACTGTCGATCTAACCGGCACCGACTCAGCGCTGACCCTGATCGCCGCTGAAGGGCTGGGCGTCTCTCCCGAGCTGGTACAAATCGAGCATGGCAGCTCCGACAGCGTGCCTCACAGCGGCAGTACCGGCGGTAGCAAGATCACCTATACAATGGGGCCAGCTGTACTGGCCGCTGTGCGTGACGCCCGGCAGCAGATTCTGGAGGTAGCTGCCGAGCTGCTGGAAGCCGCTGTTGAAGATCTGGAGATTGAGCGAGACCGCGTCGTAGTGCGAGGCGTGCCCGATCGCTCCGTGTCTCTCCAGAAGATCGGGCGTGTCACCACGGCATTCGGCAGCCGCTATCAGCCGATCTATGGGCGCGGGCGCTCGGCTCTCAGCTCCTCGCCCATGTATGCAGCCCATGTCGCGCGTGTTGCCGTTGATCCCGAAACGGGTGAGGTGCGTGTCCTCGACTATCTGGCGGCCCAAGATGTTGGTTTCGCCATTAACCCTGCCGAGATCGAAGGGCAGATTCATGGTGGGGTCACCCAGGGCATCGGCTGGGCCCTTTTCGAAGGCTTTGTCTATGACGAGCATGGGCAGCTGCTCACCGCCACGCTCATGGATTATGCCCTGCCTCACAGCACCGATGTCCCGACCATCACCCCGCTGCTTGTCGAGGTCCCATCGGAGCAGGGACCTTTCGGAGCCAAAGGAGTAGGCGAGCCGCCAGTGGTGCCCGTCGCCGCAGCCATCGCCAACGCCCTCAAGGCGGCCCTCGGGGTGCGTCTGACTCAGTTGCCCATGACACCCGAGCGTGTCCTGGGGACGTTCCAGCAGCGGAGTCAGACGCGCTGAGAGAGTGGGGCTCCAGCTCGCCGCTGCTCGTGGGCAAAGGACTCTTTCCCCTCCCTCCAGGGCCAGCGCCTGACCCTTCTTCCTTTCCTGAGCAAAGGGAGAAGAGAGCGACACCCGGACCCAAGACAGGTTGGGCAAGTCTGCCTCGGCCTGCTCAACCTGTCGGGGAGGGCCAGGGCGGTGCTAACCGACGAGAAGAGGAATAAAAGGCCCAGCTCTGGCTGTTCTTAACAATAAGAATGTCGTGAAAAGGCTGACCCCTCCTCACTGATTAGCTCTTCCTTGACAGATCAAAAGAGCGCGTGATAGTCTGTCTTTAGCACGACGCGACAAACTCGATGAACATAGTCAACAATCGAAAGGTGTAGAGCGATGGGCGAAGCGTCCAGAGAAATCATGCGGCGCGCGCGCGAGCTAGTCCCCGAATGGACGCCCGACCAGGTCCAGCAGGCTCTCAAAGGCCAGAAGGAGGGAGCGCAGGATCTGGTCCTGGTTGACGTGCGTGAGAAGCACGAGTGGAACGAGGGCTACATTCCCGGTGCGCTGCACGTGCCGCGTGGCTATCTAGAGCTGCAGATTGAAGAGGCGGTACCTGATAAGACGAAGCCGGTGGTGCTCTACTGCGCTGGTGGTGTGCGCTCGCTCATGGCAGGGGCCACTCTCAAGCAGATGGGCTACCAAAACGTCATCTCGATGGCGGGCGGTTTTGGTCAATGGCGCGCCCGTGGCTATGAGGTGGTGCAGCCGCGCACACTAGGGGAGGCGCAGCGCAAGCGCTACAGTCGTCACCTGCTCATTCCCGAGGTTGGTGAGGCGGGGCAGTTAAAGCTCCTCGACTCGCGCGTCCTCTTGCTAGGTGCGGGTGGTCTTGGCTCGCCGGCGGCCTATTATCTGGCGGCGGCGGGGGTTGGCACCATTGGAGTCATCGACTCCGATGTCGTCGATGAGAGCAACCTCCAGCGTCAGATCCTGCATAACGTCAGCCGCATTGGCAAGTACAAGGCTGAGTCGGCGCGCGAGACCATTGAGGCTCTCAACCCTGATGTCAAGGTCATCACCTACGTTGATCGCCTCGATGAGACCAACGTGGCGCGTATCATTGCCGACTACGATGTCATCATCGATGGCACCGACAACTTCCCGACGCGCTACCTGCTCAACGATGCCTCGATCATCGCCAACAAGCCGGTGGTGCACGGAAGTGTCTTCCGCTTTGAAGGTCAGGTCACGGTCTTCAAGCCGCACGAAGGGCCGTGCTATCGCTGCCTCTATCCAGAGCCGCCTCCGGCAGCGCTGGCTCCCAGCTGCGCTGAGGCGGGAGTGCTTGGCGTCCTGCCCGGCGTGATTGGCCTGCTGCAGGCTGTCGAGACCATCAAGCTCCTGTTGGGGATTGGAGAGCCGTTGGTCGGACGGCTGCTAACCTACGATGCCCTCACCGGCGAGTTCAACGAGCTGAAGCTCTATCGTGATCCGCAATGCCCGGCCTGCGGCGAGAATGCCCATCCTGAGAACTTGCCAACCTACGCCGATGTCTGCGCCATCTCGGCCTGAAGAAGCTGGCGCCACGGCGGTTATCTGGCAATCGATCAACCCTGTCGTGACAGGAATGGGCCTGTGCTGGCGCAGGTGAGCGCGTTGCAAGGCTGACCTGCTCGCCCGCGCCAGCGCCGGTGAGCAAACGCGCTCGCTCGGCGGGCTTCCAAGGGAGCGAGTTCGCGGTGTGTAGTGGTAGTAGTAGCAGTAGTAGTAGCAGCAGCAGTAGTAGTATCTTAAAAAGAGGAGTAGAAGAGAACAATGGCGACAGTGCGTCTTGCCCCCGTGTTGCGCGCAGCGGCTGGGGGTGCCAAGCAAGTCAGCGCCCAAGGCAACACACTGGCGGAAGTGCTGGCGGACCTCTATCGGCAGTATCCTTCTCTCAAAGAGCAGATTCAGCCTGAAGAGGAGCTGAGCCGCTTTATCAACGTCTATGTCAACGATCAAGACGTGCGCTACCTCCAGGGCCTGCAGACAGCAGTAGGTCCCAACGATACCGTGATCCTGCTGCCCGCAATGGCTGGCGGAGGCCAGGAGTAAGTAGGGAATGCCATCATGCGCTATAGCAGCATACTGGAGACCATAGGCAATACGCCACTGGTCGAGCTGAAAAGCCTCAGTCCACGGCCAGGAGTGCAGATCTTCGCCAAGCTGGAAGGAGTCAATCCCTCTGGCAGCATTAAGGACCGCATCGCCAGGCGCATGATCGAGGAGGCAGAGGCCAGCGGCAAGCTAGCGCCCGGCTCGATTCTGCTGGAGCCGACGAGCGGCAACACTGGCATTGCGCTGGCGATGATTGCGCGAGTCAAGGGATACAAGTTTGTCGCGGTAATGCCCGATAATGTAACGCGCGAGCGTCGCCAGTTGCTGGAACTCTATGGCGCGGACATCATCTTCTCGGATGGAGCTCAGGGAAGCAATGGCGCCGTGCGCCTGGCGCAGGAGCTAGCACGCAAAGATGAGCGCTACGTTATGCTCTATCAGTACGGCAACTCAGCCAACCCTGACGCCCACTACTACGGCACAGCTGTTGAGATCATCAATGATCTCCCCGACCTCGATGTCTTCGTGGCCGGCCTGGGCACTGGAGGGACCCTCACCGGGAACGCACGTCGCCTGAAGGAGTACAACCCGGCGATCCGCGTCATCGCTGCTGAGCCAATGCAAGGCGACAGCGTGCAGGGCTTGCGCAGTCTCGAAGACGGTTTTGTTCCGCCTGTGCTAGACCTGTCCCTCCTCGACGCGCGCATTCTGGTCTCGGGGATTGACGCCATCCGCCGGACGCGCCAGCTCAAGGACCAGGAAGGCATCTTCGCTGGCCCTTCCTGTGGCGCCGCTCTGCACGCGGCCCTGCGCGTCGCTTCCAGCATGGAGCGGGGGAAGATCGTCGTCATCCTCGCAGATGGCGGCTGGAAATATCTCAGCGAAGATCTGTGGACGCGCGATCTGAGCGCGTTGGAGGATGATCTGGAGAGTAAACTCTTATGGTAGCAGAAGTCTTTGTTGTGCGTATCCCTCGTACAATCTACACGGAGATGGTGGCTCACGTCACCGCCGGCTATCCCAACGAAGCCTGTGGCTTACTGGCGAGCAAGGATGGTCGGGTGGTGAAAAACTACCCGACCCCCAATGCTGCCGAGCATCCTGATGATTTCTCCGAGATTTCTTCGCAGGACCTGCTGCGCATTGATAAAGACATCGAAACCTACGATGGCAATGTGTTCGCCTACTACCATTCGCACCCACGCAGCGAGGCCTATCCATCGGCTCGCGATATCGAGTGGGCTAGGCGCAATGGCGTTTACTACATCATCTTCTCGTTGCAATACCATCCTGAGCCACCCGATGCGCGCGTCTTCTCCATTAAAGCGGATGGGAGTGTCAGCGAGGGCAAACTGGAGCTGATCGATTGAGGCTGGCGAGCGGAGAGGCCTGGCTGCTGGCTTCCAGTTTCCCCGCCTCCCCCTCTTCTTCCCCAGCAGGACCCGCTCGCAGCCCAATGCTAAAACGAGGAACGCTCTAGCTGAGCAAAGAAGCGCTCTAGCTTGTGAGGATCAAGGCGGCCTTCGGTGCGTACTGAGCTGCAGAGATCGATACCAAAGGGGGCAACCTCCTCAATCGCAGCACGGACGTTCTCGGCGCTGAGGCCGCCCGCCAGAAAAACCGGAATAGGAACGGCCTCGCGAATGCGCCGACTAATTTTCCAATCGTGCACCTGGCCAGTACCCCCCAAGATCTTGACCGGTAGATTGGGCTGACCTGAATCGAGCAGCAGCGCATGGACAAAGGGAGCGACCTCCAGGACTTCCTCCAGGGCCTCCGGGCCGCGTACATGAATCACCTGCACCAGCCTAATGCCAGGCAGTGCCGCGCGCAGGCGCTGATGGCTACCCGGTGGTAAGCGATCGACAAGCTGCAGCGTATTGGTACGACAACGGCGCTGCTGCTCGATGATCGCTTCGGCATCCTGCAGGCTGGTCAACAGAAAGGAAGCGATCGGCGGCGGAATGCTCTCAGCGATCTCGGTGATCAACTCCTCCGCGATGACCCCTGGTCCGCTGGGCATGTGCGAAACCAGTCCCAGAGCATCGGCGCCGTAGCTGATCGCCAGCTGCGCCTCCTCCTTGCTGCCAATACAACAGATCTTCACACGTGGCCTTGAGACAGCTTCCATAGAAAACGTGCCGCCGGGGACTCCTGGAGGAATCCAGGGGAAAAAGGCGGCTTCCTCCTTTCTCTCGCTATAGGATTGACCCCTTCAGCCCTCCTGTGATCTCCCCCTCCCGAGGCCAAAGGCGCTGACCAGAAGGTCAGCAACGGCTTCGTCTCACCGTGCAACAGGGTGGGAGCGGGCCAACCCGGCCACGGTGCTCTTCTGTCCTGCGGAGCAGTGGACTGCTGTCGACGTGGCCTCGAAGCCTGAGCCGAAGAGGCTGCGGACAAGCCCCTGGCTTGAGCCAGGGGTCGTTGATCGTTATGAGCGCGTTCCTTTCTCCCGCTGCTCTGCTTTCTCTCAGAGAAGACAGAGCATAGCGCCCTGGCCCAGCCTATCGCCTATCTTGTTTGGGAGCGGGTCGAGTCAAGCATTGCCGAAGAAAAGAGCTGCTAGAAAGACGAGTATACCACTACCGATAACCTGTACAATAGAGACCAGCCATTTCGTTCCAAAGTAGCGGTGGCGGATAGCGGCAATGGCGAGCAGTTCCGCAGCGACCACCAGATAGGCAGTCGCCAGAGCAAGCTGCAGGTGGGTGATCAAGAAAGGCAGCGTATGGAGAGAGCCGCCCACAAAGGTCATCAACCCCGTGATAGCGCCGCGGATGATGGGACTACCGCGCCCAGTCAAGACGCCGTCGTCCGAGAGCGCCTCCGAGAAGGCCATACTGATTCCGGCACCGGTAGCTGCAGCCAGACCGACCAGGAAGGCCGTGAAAGGACGGTGGGTAGCGAAAGCTGTAGCGAAGATGGGGGCCAACGTAGAAACTGACCCATCCATCAGCCCGGCCAGGCCAGGCTGGACCACGCGCAGCAAGAAGTGGCGGGAATCCGTATTGTTAGAGGCGATCCCGCGCAGAATCTCGGCCAGCTCGATCTTCACCCGCTCCAGCTCTGATGAAGGCCGGTGCTGTAAGACCTCATTCATCTCGGCTGACAGATCTTCCTGCGCGGCTGTCACCGCGCCTGCTCGTCGTGTCTCGGTCTCCGGGTTGTGTGGCATAAAAAGACTCCCCCTACCATACCGGTAATCTGGTTGCCGATTGCTCAGCTCGTGGGCAATCGGCTCAATCCTCCGTTGATTCTGCCTGCGCGCGCTGACGGCAGGCGGTGCACAGGCCATAGAGCCGTACCTCATGTGAGTGCAGCTCTATACCCGCGGCCAGCGCTGCCAGGCGAAGCGCCTCCTCCGAGAGGCGCACCTCGACAGGCAGATCGAGAAGAGCGCCGCAAGCCGTGCAGATCGCGTGATCGTGGCGCTCGATGTGCCCGTCGTATCGACAGGCCTCATCACTGCGCCCCAACTCGCGAATCAGCCCTTGCTGCGCCAGGCTGTGCAGGATACGGTACACACTCGCCACCCCAATGCGGGGGCGCACTTTGCGCACAGCCTCGTACACCTCCAGGGCTGTCGGGTGGTTGTGGCTGCTGCGTACGACCTCCAGAACTGCCTGGGCGTTGGCGTTCAGGGTCTCTTTCATAGCTGCCCGCTGATCCTTCTCTTGGACCCAGATATTAGGGTCACCTAATAATGATAATCATTATCAATTTCCCTATCAGGATTATATGCCCGGCCTAGGGACCTTGTCAAGAGGGAGGCAAGAGCAGGCAGCAGAGGGAGGGGGCTGTGGGGGAGCACAAGCATGGGCGGGAGAAGGATGATCGAGTGATGGGAGGGGGGCCTGCTAGCAGCTCAGTCATCTCCAGGAGGCAGCGCCCCGCTCGGAGAGCGAGGCGCGCCGGGAGAGAGCGTTGCAAGCGGGCACCTCCGACTCGCCCGCCGCGACTCTCAATCAAAAGATGCCTCTTTAGCGATGTGAAGGGCGCAAAGCGGCCACCAGCATCGCCACCAGGCTCAGAACGAACGACACCAGGAATGCTGAGTGCAAGCCGTGCATAAAGGTGGCCAGAGCTGAAGGGAACTGGCCCATACCGCCGCCGTAGATGAAGACCTGCATCACCGCTCCCATTGGGACCCCCTTCAGCGCCAGCGGAAAGACAATAGCAATACTGAGCATCTGGCCAGTATTATTAAGCATGCCCAGCAGTCCCGAGGCGGCCCCGCGCTGATGAGGTGGCACCGAGCTCATAATCGCGTTCGTATTGGGCGAGACAAAGAAGCCGGAGCCACCGCCCATCATAGCCATATAGAGCGAAAGCAGCCAGAACGGTGTCGTAGGCGTAATAGTCGTCAAGCCCAGCAGGCCCAAGGCTGAGACGGCCAGACCGATGGGGGTCAGAATACGCGACCCAATGTGGTCCGAGAGGCGGCCACTCAGCGGACCGATGATCATGAAGGCTGCCCCGAAGGGAGCAAGCATCAGCCCGGCAGTCAGTGGATCTTTCCCGTAGGGTCCCTGAAGAAAGAAGATCAACAAGAAGAGCACCGCGCCGCGTGCGATCCCGTTCAGCAAGCCGCTCAAGCTGGCCATTGCAAAGAGGCGCTCACGGAAAAGGTGCAGTTGGACGATAGGGGCCTTAACGCGCGGCTCAATCGCGGCGAACAGGAGCAGGCTGACTAGGCCCACCACCAGGATAGCCACAGTCACCGACTCCCCCAGCAACGGGAAAGCCACCATCGTCAGGGCCAGCAAGGTACCGGAGAGACCCAGAGCCAGAGTCAGGCCCCCGACCCAATCGATGGGAGTCTGACGAGCCGGGCGCACCGGCTCGCGCAAGCGCCAGATTCCCCAGAGCGTACCGAAGGCTGCCAGAGGCACATTAAAAAGGAACACCCAACGCCAGGACCACTCAGTAAGCAGACCACCGATAATTGGTCCGATCAAGAAGCCGGCAGCTCCGGCGATCTGATTAATTCCCAGGCCCAGGCCGACCTCGCCCTTCCGAAAAGCATCGGTCACAATGGCTGTACTGTTAGTCATCAGCAAGGCGGCCCCGAGGCCCTGAATCAAGCGCCCAGCCACCAGATCGACGCCGTGGAAAGCGGGCTGAGCCAGGCCAGCGACCAGCGAGCCCAAAGCGAAGAGCAGGAAACCACTGTTATAGAGGCGCTTGCGTCCCCAAATATCGGCCAGGCGGCCAACGATGGGCGTCAAGACAGTCAGCACCAGCAAGTACCCCATCAACGTCCACATAATCGTGAAGAAGGAGGCCTGTAGCTCCACCAGGATCGCTGGCAGGGCGATCAGCAGGGCCGAGCCTTGAATAGAGGCCAGCAGCGCCCCCACTGTGGTCACCGAGAGAGCCGTCCAACGATAGCCATCGTCTCGCCCTGCTAGCTGGCTCTCGCCGGCAGCACCGGCCTGCTCGGAGGCATAAGGCGCTTCTGTCAATGGCGTCGAAGAAGACTCCGATGAAGTCTGCATAATAAAACCTTTCTACTCTCCTTTTCAGTGACAGGTGTGGACGATAAGAAGAGGGGAAACAGAGTGTAGAGAGCAAAAGCGTTGGAAACGAAGTAGAGCAGAGCGGAGCGAATAGGCGCCTTCAGCGGCTCGCTCGCTCATCAATCTTCGATGAGGCGACGCAGGGCGGGAAGCGCAGCGACAAGATGCTCGCGCTCAGTCTCGCTCAAGCGTACCAGACGGCGCTCCAGCGAGGCCAGGCGGCCACGGTCATAGAGTTGGACCAGGCGTTGGGCGCGCGCTGTTGGCTTCACCCAGACCGTACGCCAGTCGGCCTCATCGCGACTCCGTTCCAGATAGCCCTGAGCCTGCAAACGTTTCACCATAGCCGTCACCGTTGAAGGCGTCACCCCGAGCTGACGAGCCAGCTCCTGCATCATACAGCACTTGCGCTCAATCAAAATGCGCAGCAGGCTCAGCTGGCCGCTGGTGGTACGGATCTCGGAAAGGTCCTCGCGGTCAGGCTCAGCCAGGACCTCGGAATTGAGCGCGTCGGTGTGCATCTGGCGCAGCACCTTGGGGACAATATCCAGCAGCTCCATTGCCAGCGCTGCGCTATCATCCTGCGAATCTGGTCGCATGGTCGCTCCTTACTCACTTTGACAATCTAATTATATGATAGGCAAACTAGCGAGGCAAGTAAAGGGAAGCAGGCCGTTCTTGCCGGTCTTATGGAAGAGTCAGTAGCAATTTCGCCTGAACTATGCTAGAATCGCCCATGATAAGAGACCAGGAAAACCATCGCAGGCAAGGAGAACGGCATTTGGCAACGCACGACAAACGGTACGTTATCATTGGGAACGGGATCGCCGGCACTACCGCCGCCGATACCTTACGCAAGCTTGATCCAAACTGCAGCATCCAACTGATTACGAACGAGCCTTACCCTCTCTATAACCGTGTTTCATTGCCGCGTTTCCTGCAAGGGGTGCTGCCCGAGCAAAAGGTAATGATTCGTGACTTTGCCTGGCATGAGCAGCGCCGAATCTCTCTGCTGACCGAGACGCTCGTAACTGAGGTCAACACGGACGAGCGCGTTGTTGTCACCGAGCGCGGGCAACATTTCCCCTATGATGCGCTTCTGATTGCCAGTGGGGGCTGGGCCAAGCCGCTGCAGGTGCCGGGGGCAGCCGGCACGAAGCACATCTACAACTTTGTCACCCTGGATGACACGAAGACTATTATAGCGCGCATCCTCGAATCGCGCACGGCCCTGGCCTACGGGGGCAGCTTCATCTCCTATGAGCTGTGCGATGGCTTTGCCATGCGCAAGCTAGAGACCACCTGGCTTATGCGTGGTCCATACTGGCTGCGCAGCTGCCTTGATCCCGAGGGGGGCGAGATCGTCGACGCCATTGCCGGGCGTTTTGGGGTCACTGTCATCCACGGCGACGAAATTAGCGAGGTTGTTGCGCGCGACGGTGTACCGGCTTACGTCAAGACCAGACAGGGGCGTGAGATCCAGGCGGACATTATCGGCGTAGGGCTTGGGATTACGCTCAACACTGCTTTCCTTAAAGGCACGCCCGTTGAGGTCCGCTCTGGCGTAGTAGTGAACGAATATCTTGAGACGAATGTGCCGCATGTTTATGCTGCCGGCGACGTTGCCGAGTTTTATGATCCGACGATTGGCCGTCACCATACGATGGGGACCTGGGATAATGCTTTGGCGCATGGGCGCATTGCTGCGATCAACATGGCTGGAGGTCGTGAGCCATACGTCGATGTGCCCACTTACACAAGTCCGCTCTTTGATGTTAACATCGCCGTCATTGGCACTGCCGAGTCCAACAATCCAGAGCTGGAAAGCGTCTCTCTGCGCGAGCCTGGTGAAAAGGGCCATGAGAACTACCGCAAACTATTCCTGCGTGAAAACAAGCTGGTTGGCGCGCTCATGATCGGCAGCCCCAAAGGACGCAAAAAGCTTGTCGAGCTGATCAAGAACCAGCAGGTGCTGGCCAGTCCCTCCGAGCGAGAGGCCGTTTTGACCCTGAAATAGCACTCCTTTTGGGCTATCGCGCTTGACGAAACCGGGCTGGTAAGATACCGTAGCTACCATCAAGGATCGTCAGGCTCGCCAACTCAGGCAGGTCGTGATGATGCGCCGGAGCGAGCATATGCAGGAGGGAGTTTGTGGCTGTTTTCTGTCCGCATTGTGGCAAAGCCTTGCTTAGAGAGAATGCACGCTTCTGCAATAACTGTGGCAGATTTCTTCCTGCGACAAAGCAGGTTCCTCCTTCCACTGCCGCCAGCGAGGAACCATCCTCTTCAGGGTCGCCGGAGAGCCAGGGGCCAGCTGGGAAGGCGCCTACCTCTGGCAGCGTGCATGTGCCTCCTCCCTGGCTCGATCAGTTAGATCGGGAGGTGGCCAGCCGCCGCTGGCGGACGCCGCGCCGTGACTCGCTTGAACGCTTTCCCGACCTGCCTGGGCAAACAGAGAGTTCTTTTCAGGCGCCTTCTTCTGCGGGTGACTCATCTGATCTGGCTGCCTCCGCGTCGCCAGATCGGGAGTCTGCGCCTTCGTGGTCAACCCGGCCCGCTGTGCCTCACTCTAGCTCTCCTTCCAGCGATCAGGAATCGGCTGCTGCGGAGGAGACAGGGGACCAGTCGGAGACTGCGGCGGTGGCAGAGGCCTGGCGCCGGGCCTGGTTGGCTGATGCGCCAACATCGGCGGTGCCTGCCACTCGCTCGGAAGCGACTCCGGCAGAAGAGGCTGATCAGTCGCCCCCACCTTCTGCTCCAGCAGAGGGGCCGCGCTCAGCTCGCTTGCCCTCCCCACGCGAGTTGCATGTACGTGTCTGGGAGGAGAATGAGACCCTGATTATGCCTCAGCCGGCGGAAGCCGGCGCAGCTGAGGTTCAGCAGCTCCCAGTTCCGAGGCAGATACCGACCGAGGAGGGGTGGTCTCTGACTCAGGCTGAGAGCGCTTCGCCTTCTCTCTCCTATGAGGACATGCCCACGCAGGGGCATCTCTTAGGAATAGAGGTACCGCGCTCGGAACGTGCGCACTCCGGTGGGCAGCGTGCTCAGCGTCAAGAGGCTGTCGATGATCTCCCAACGATGCCGCTCAAGGCTAGTCCCGGGCCAGGGTTGGTTATTGAACGCGCCTCGACGCCGCGTCCCAGCCGTTGGCAGGAGCACGCGCTGAGCGGGGAGCGGGATATGCCCGTTGCCGGGCCGGTCAGTTCTCCCGCCCTCTCGGGAGACATTGAGGAGCTGGATACCATGCGCCTGGCAGCGCAGCCTCCTGCCGGGCCTGGAGTGGCTCCAGCCCCGTGGCGCTCTCAACCTATCACGCCGCTGCCTGCGTCCCCGCTCCCCTCCTCTGGTGGGTTGTCTCCCTCCTTACCCGGGAGTGGAGAAGCCTCCCTCTTTCCTGCTCCGGCGATAGGGACTGGAGCAGGCGGGGCTCCCTCCAGACCGGCAGAAATCGCCAGCTGGGGGGCCAGCCAGGGCGAACAGGCCCCACACGTGGCTCATCCCTCGCGTCCGCATGCCTCGCTCCGCCAATGGGAAGCTGAAGAAACGGCGGCTCTGCCCCAGGTCGAGGTCGAAAAGCCCAGCCCGTCGCCGGCAGCGCGCTCAGCTGCTGCCCAAAGCGAAGCTCCACGACGGCGTAAACGACCGCTGGCCGTTGTCGCGTTGATTCTGGCTTTGCTCCTCATCAGCGGCGGTTTGACTGCCTGGGTGGTTGTTTATCAGCCGTTCAGTGTCCCGCTCATTACTCAGCCTCTGCAGGCATTTAGCGATCAGCGTCTCGGCGTAGCGCTCTCCTACCCGCAAGGGTGGAGCTATCGCCTGGATTACCAGCAGGGCAAGGTCACTTTTAGCGATAGCACACACACTGGACAGATGATCATCCTGGTCGCTCCTGCTGGCGATCAAGACCTGGCCCACTCTCTCCAGAAAGAAGCAAGCCAGATAGGTCTGACTGGTGCCAAATCGGCAGACCCGCTGGTTTTTGGCGGCGTGAGCTGGCAGCAGCTGCGGGGGACAGTTGTCATCGCGGGTGCCAGCTACACCGAGTCCCTGCTGGTCACAAGCCACGCGGGTCATCTCTACACCTTTATGCAGCTGGCGTATCAAAAGATCTATACAGATGAGGAGAAGCAGGTCTTTGCCCCTGCGCGAGCCTCCTTCCGCTTTCTCAGCTAAGCGCAGATTAACGCGACCGGCGAAACTGGGAAGGCTGGCAGTGCGTGGAAGAAGTGATCTATCTATCCCCTATCGCGACGGAACTATGTTATAATGTGCGCGATATCCGGTGCAGACCTATTCCCCTGGGAATAGGCATGAGAAACACCGGAAAGTGGGATAGCCTCGCTTCCCATGCTTCACGATCGACGGACAGTGTGGCGTAGATCTGGTGATCAGAAAGGAGGGCGCGGCGGTCAAGCCCAGCTGCCGCGCAGACCTGGCAGGCTTATGGAAGACATTCGCTTCGAACGACACTTCCGCACACCCTACTCAGAAGGCTATTACATCATGCAGGGTAGTAGCCTGCAGAATAGCACGCGGCTTGGTACCATTGACATTCATTTCACCACAACGGCGGTGCACGGTACCTTGATCCTGGAGCGCGAGCTGGAGGAGGCTGAGCTGACCAAACTGATCGAGCAGATCGACGAAGACCTGGTCCTTTCAGCAGATATGCCACGCGACGACTTTCTGGTGAGCGTCTACGTTGGCAGAGATGTCGGCTTCTACAGCGACGAGTATTTTGCCGGAGAGGGCGAGCGCGGAGCTGACCTCAGCGATGAGGATGAGGTGTGATGTCAACCACCCCACGGCTAAAGCCGGGGGGCCTCGACGCCGGGCAAGGATTGGTGGTTATCCCCTCTCTTGTCCTTGCCGCTGTTCCCCAAGGAAGGCTGACTCGGCGCCAGGCCGACGAGTCTCACTGGCGGGCGGGGGGGGACAGGCCGCTCAGCTAATCTTCCAGCAGGCCGCGCCGCATCGCGTACTTGACCAGCTCGGCGCGGCTATGGAGATTGAGCTTATCCATAATATGAGTGCGGTGCGTGTCCACCGTCTTGGGGCTGATAACCAGGCGTTCGGCGATCTTCGTATTGGTATACCCCTCAGCCACCAGCTTCAGAATCTCCCGCTCTCGCTCAGTGAGGCTCTCGTAGCTATCCTTCTCCTCACCGGCGCGCACACGCTGCAGATAGTCGCCCACCATGACCGACTGAGCCACTGGCGACAGGTAGACCTGGCCATTCTGGATGACGTGCAGGGCTGAGATCAGATCGGTGTCGGCGGCCTCCTTGAGCATATAGCCGGAGGCGCCCGCCCGCAGCGCCTGAAAGATATATTCATCGTTCTCGTGCATCGTCAGAATGAGGACCTTGGTCTCGGGA
Source organism: Thermogemmatispora onikobensis (assembly GCF_001748285.1). Taxonomy (NCBI): domain Bacteria; kingdom Bacillati; phylum Chloroflexota; class Ktedonobacteria; order Thermogemmatisporales; family Thermogemmatisporaceae; genus Thermogemmatispora; species Thermogemmatispora onikobensis. The sequence continues at coordinate 60,219 of NZ_BDGT01000017.1, forward strand.
ACCTGCTTCTTAATCTGCCGTGTGGCCTCAATCCCGCTCATGTCGGGCATGGTGATATCCATGAGCACGATATCGGGCTGGAGGCGAAGCGCTTCTTGGAGAGCCTGGCGGCCATCCTGTGCTTCGCCGACCACCTCCATATCGGGCTGAGCATTGAGCATCATCTTCAAGCCAGCGCGCAGGATGGTATGGTCATCGGCCAGGAGAATACGAATCTTCTGCACGGCTTTCGTCGTCTCCGCTGTACTCGTCGTTGTCGTCATACCTTTACCGGACCTCCGCGCGGTTGCTGCTCCGAAGGTGTCAGCTCAGCATAGGGGACGGACTCGCTATTACTCTGGCGTAGGGGCAAGCGTACCTCGATAGTGGTACCTGCACCGGGACGTGACTTAATGTCCAGAGAGCCATCGAGAAGAACGGCGCGTTCCTGCATTCCGGCCAGGCCCAGACCGCGCTCCTGGCCTGGCGTCTTCATCAAGGCCTCGACATCGAAGCCGCAACCATTATCGCTGATCGTGGCGTGAACGGCACCTTCCTCCTCCCGCAGCACAATAGAGACCCTGGTCGCATTGGCGTGACGAGCAGTGTTGGTCAGGGCCTCCTGCACGATGCGATAGAGCACGGTCTCCATCTCGGCGGGCAGCCGCCCCTTGAAGCCTGTGGCCGAAAACTCTACCTCGATAGAGCACTTCTGTTGATACTCTTTAATATACCAGCGCAACGCCGGCAAGAGACCGAGGTCGTCCAGAGCGCTAGGGCGCAGATCGATGCTCAAGTTACGAATGGCCCGCAGCGTTTGATGGGCCAGATTGCGTGTGTCGGCGATACGCTCGCGGGCCTCGGGGCTGGTCACCGACTTCTCCAGGATGGCCAGGCTAATCAGCAGCGAAGTGAGCATCTGGCTGGTTTCGTCATGCAGCTCGCGGGCGATCCGTTTGCGCTCCTGCTCCTGCGCATTGATGATCTGAGTTGAACGCAGTCGCGAAGCCTCGTCAATGGCCTCCAGCATCACATTGAAGGTAGCAGCGAGCTGATCGGCTTGAGGATCAAGCCCGGTCAGCGGGGCGCGCAGCGAGCGCTCGCCCTTCTGGACGCGGCTCATGACCTTGCCCAGATCCATCAATGGCCGGAAAGCGATCTGCAGCAGTAAGAAATTCAGGGCCACACTCACCAGCCAACCCACCGTAATAAAAATGATCAGCGAGGTAGGCGTTGCCAGTCCCTGCCGGCTATCGTTCAAATGGGAGGCCAGCCAGGTACCGCCGGTGGCACCAACAAAGATAATGACGCTATTGGCGATCAGAACTTTATAGAAGATAGGCAGGCTGAGCAGGGGCCTGAGCAAACTTGGCCAGCTCTGCACCCCGGACCCGGCCAGGATAGTCTTGCGCTCCATAGCTCTTGCACCTCTCTACACTTGGCAAGGAGGAGCCTCCCTCTCCTTTAATTGTAGCGTTGGGGGGCTTGCCTGTCAAACGAGCGCACACAAAACCGCACCTGCCATCCCCGGTTGCCTGTGCTAGCTATACTATTAGCAATTATAAGCTGATACGTTCAGTATAATACTAGTGGTACATCAGTGGAGAGAGAGTAAAAATGATTGAAAGGTCTTCTCTCCTATTTCTCGGCGTTGACAGACCTGGGAGGTCCGTCAACGCTGGGGGAAGGGAGCAATCCTGAGAGAGGCCTGGCAAAGCGCGAGGAGGAAGACAGAATCAGGTATTTACCTGATGTTCTCCTCCGGTTCCCATGCTATAATCTTCCGGGCGGCTGAGAACCTCCACGCTGGCCTTTCTCCTCAAAAGAGGTGTACTACAAGCTAAAACGGGCATGGCCTTCCCTGGAGAACAGAGTGGCCTTCTGGGTGAGAGCGCAGGGGACATGAGCGAGGTGCCGGCAGACAAAATCAGGTAAACACCTGATGCTCTCCTCGGGAGAACTCTGTAATCTAACAATGAGGGGCAGAGAAAGAGCGGGCCGCTTCTCGGGGCGTGCCGAGAGCGGAGGAAGAAGAGGAGGAGCTGCCCCGCCCATCCGTTCGGCCTTACCCATCTGGCGCAGAAGGGGCCTCTTTCCTAGAGGATAAGGGGCAGAGAGAAGGGGGGAGAGCCGAGCGAAGCAGGACCCTGTTGGGAAGGGGTACTCAGGGAGAGAGCCGGTGTGGTATAATCTGCCACGCAGCTGAGCGCCCATCTCCCATCTCGTTGCTGCTAACCAGCCCCAAGCAGGAATTGCTGGACAAAAGCAGGCAAGGAACGAACCTATGAGCGGCAGCTCAGATGGTCGTCACGCTCGCTGAGGGATGACAACAGGAGGAACTGTGTGTGAGTTCACTACCTGAAAAGAAGAGCTTGCTCGACATCATCACGCAGAAGATAGTGACGAGCCAGCTCTGGCGATCGATATTCCGCCACGGCTATCCGGACACCCCACTCAACCAGTCGCTGGTGATGATGGGGAACGTCTTCCTGCATCTGCACCCGGTGAAGGTGAGCCGCCAGGCGATGAAGATCACCTATACCTGGTGTATGGGGGGGATCTCCTTCTTCCTCTTCCTGGTGCTGACCCTGACCGGGGTTTTTCTCATGTTTTATTATGTTCCTGAGACCCACACGGCCTATCAGAACATCAACCAGCTCAGCAGCGCGGTCTCCTTTGGCCATCTGGTGCGCAACATGCACCGCTGGGCGGCCCACCTGATGGTCGTCTCCGTGACCCTGCATATGATCCGCGTCTTCTATCATGGGGCTTACAAGCCGCCGCGCGAGTTCAACTGGGTTGTGGGTGTGGGCCTCTTCTTCTGTACTCTCTTCCTGAGCTTTACAGGCTATTTGCTTCCGTGGGACCAGATTGCTCTGTGGGCGATTACGGTGGGAACCAACCTGGCCCCGTACACTCCGATTCTCGGTCAGCCGGTCTACCAGGTGCTGGTGGGTGGTCCTGCGGTTGGTCAGGCGACCCTGATTCGCTTCTATGTAGGACACGTGATCTTGCTGCCGCTGGCCACGGCTATTCTGCTGGCTGTGCACTTCTGGCGCATCCGTAAGGATGGAGGAGCGGCTGGGCCACCGCCGCCGTCGCGGCGCGAGCTGGAAGCCCGTCTGGCAGAAGCTGAGCAGGGGCTGGCGCCAACGGCTGCGCGCTAGCCCTAGCGCTAGGCTAGCTATTGCTTGCCTGCCTGCTTCCTTGCTTACTGTTCAGCAGGCGAGGCGAGAGGTACTCTGATCTGAGCGGGAGGCCCCTGGCTGAGGAAAGTAGCTATGAAGCCTTGAGGAGGCTCTCCTTCGCCGGCGCGGCTCTTCCTTCCTTCCAGGATGGGTAAGGCCTGCCCCGCTCGCTCAAGGATTAAAAGCGGGACTAAGAAAGAGAAGCCGTTGCTGTCTCTGGCTGCTCACCAGGCCAGCCAGTCTGGCCTGGCCTGTCAAGAAAAGCTGGCTCAGGGATTAGAACGAAGATGAGAGGATAGGCCAATGGCAATCGAACAGGAGCCAAAGGTACAGACGCAAGCAGCGGCAACCCAGCGACGCTATCGCACGCTGGCGGTAGTGAGGCAGGAGGCCATCACGCGCGTTGAGAAACCGCTGGAGGACTCGGTTTTTGTCTGGCCTCATCTGCTGGTGCGAGAGTTCTTTGCCTCCACCATCGTGATGGTCATGCTGACCCTGCTCTCGGTGGCAATCGACGCGCCGCTGCGGGAGCCGGCGAACCCCAACGTCACGCCGAACCCGGCCAAGGCTCCCTGGTACTTCCTGGGCTTGCAGGAGCTGCTGCACTACTTCCCACCAACGACTGCCGGTGTGCTCATTCCGGGGCTGGTGCTGGTCGGCCTGGCCTGCCTGCCCTACGTGGATCGCAATCCCAGCCGTGCCTACGCAGACCGTAAGATCGCCATTGTGACCTTCACAATGTTTGTGGTCTTCTGGGCCTGCGTGACCCTGGCCGGGAGTTTCTTCCGTGGCCCCGGCTGGGTGTGGTACTGGCCCTGGCAGGGTCTTTTCTTCGACCTGTAAGGGAACTCTGGGAAAACGGAAGGAAAGGATCTGTTCTCTATGAGTATGGATTTCCCGCCGCGGGATGTAGATAGGCCACCCTTGACACCGCAGCAGTACGAGGTGCTCCACGGCGGCGGCGCAGAGGCTGCCGAGCTTGCCCGGCAACGCCTTTCGCGCCGGCGCTTTCTGCGCCGTGCCACGCTGGCTGTCTGGGGCCTCTCGGCGACGACTGCGGTGGCCGGGGCGTTGAATATGCTCTATCCGAATCTGGCTGGTCAGTTCGGCTCGGCCCTCAATGTGGGCAATAAGAGCGATTTCCCTGCTGCCAAGCCATCTGAGGCCAAGCTGGATCAGTCTGGGGTCTTTTATCGCCAGGAGGCCAAGACCTATGTGGTCCATCTTGCCAAGGATACGCCTTTATTGCTCTCCGGCCAGTCTCTGAGCGATCAGCTGGATTCAGAGTGGATTGTCAAGGATAGCGATGGCTCGTACTGGGTGGCGCTCTATCAGCGTTGCGTCCATCTGGGCTGCACGGTGCCATTCCGCGATGACTGTGTGAGCTTTAAGTGCCCGTGCCACGGCTCGCATTATAATGTCGATGGCGAGTTCCTCGATGGCCCGGCGCCCCGCAGCCTGGATCGCTTCCGCATTCTCTTCCAGGGTGAGAGCGTGATCGTGGACACGTCTCAGTTGAACAATAAGGTTCAGCACCCCGATGCGTCCACCCGCCTGATCCCCGAGCCGACGATTGCCTGCGCCTGATGGTCGCTTTCTCTTCTCCGCCCCCTGGACGGGTAGGGTGGGCTGGCCAGGAAGTGCCCGAGAGGACCAGGCCCCTAGAGAGGCAGTGGCGGTAGCTTCGACCCGACCCGGCTGGCTCTTCCCGCCAGTACGGTCTCTGTCTGACCTGGCTCTCCGCTGGCCTCTGACATCTGGAGGCTGCCTGCTCCCCGTGCAGGTTCCTGGCTGGAGGTAAGAGAAGGGACACAGGGAAAACTCTTGGAAAGGTAGCGCGTATGATCAATCCTGTCCAGGCAGCTATAGGCATTGTCGTGCTGCTGGTGGCCGTTGGCGGCCTGCTCTATCTCTTTTACTCGCGTACAAATGCGGTTCAGAAGAGCGGCTACGGGGCGCTGATCATGCTCTCCCTGATCACGCTGATGATCCCTGTCTTCTGGATCATGGAGAGTAATGGCCAGGCGATGGCTAAGGTCCAGCAGCATCAAACGGCTCTGGAGCGCGGCGCTGAGCTATATGCTCAGTACTGCTTCCAGTGTCATGGTACGAAGGGCCAGGGGCGTGTCGGCCCCAGCTTGAACAATAATCCCCAGGTCAATAAGTTGAGCGATAATGATCTGCTGCGCATTATTAGCGCGGGTATCTATAATACAAGTACTAATCAGCTCAACGTGGCAATCATGCCGGCCTGGAGTGAGGATTATGGTGGCCCTCTGACCAACATTGATATCCAATATCTCTTTGAGCTGATTCGCTCGTCTGATCCGGATTATTTGAAGGCCAATGGTCTGCCATCTGGTAACGGCTTTGACCAGGTGCCGGGGCTAATCCAGAAGAATAACCCTACGGCCTATCAGACAGCGGTCGCTCAGGAGAGTAGCGGTCAGTTTGGCAATCCGGTCGATCTGACTTCGAAAAAGAATGTCACGATCGATATGGTGACTGCCCCCAGTGGGGCAAGCTGCTCGCCGGCCTGCTATGATCCGATCTATGTGAAGGTGAAGGTCGGAACCACGATTACCTGGGTGAATAAGGATACTCAGGCTCATACGGTCACGGCTCTGCAGACGGAGGATCTCAACAATAAGAAGATCGCCTCAAACATTTTCGACTCTGGTCTGTCAAAGCCGATCTTGACCAATGGTACCTTCAGCTACACGGTGACGATGGCGGCCTATAATCTGAATAAGGACCATAAGGTCTACTACTATTGCCAGTACCATCCAAGCATGGTGGCGGTTCTCTTGATTGTGCCCTAATCAGAAGCCGCTTGCTGAGAGTGCGACCTGCTTGGTCTGGCTGCCAGCCTTGTATATAATGTCTGACTACCTGATCGCTTCCTTTGCTGCTCTCTTGAGTCAGGCTGAGAGAGGCTGAGAGAGCAGGAGGAGCACGGACTGTATAGGCTGGCAGCCAGGTGGATACTGGGGTCTGCGTAGACGCCCAACGTCAGCGCAGATGAGCGTGAGGGCGCCTTTCGCCGCGCAAGGAACTACTGGCCAGGAGATCACCAGCTGGGAGCAGAGAGAGGGTAGATCAATGGCTGCAGATCAGCGAGCAATTGCTCGCTCCCGGGAGGGATGGTCTCCTGGCCCATATGGAGGTCTGCAAGGCAATGCCAGGGGTTGCTGGTCTAGCATGGACTGACGAGCGGCCAGGGGAAGTCTCTTACTCCCGGCGAAAGGCGCGATGATCAGAGCGGGGCTTCGTGCCCCATATCAAGCATGTCGCCGCAACTGTTTGTGGTACATGTCGTTGAAAGGGCTGGCAACTATGCAGAGAGTTCAACCACGGGAGCTGCCTGAGCGCATGTCGTGGGCACGTGCCCTGATCTTTGGTGTCGGCTTCTTCTTCATTACAGCCTTGCTGATCGGGCAGCTTCCGGGCTATATTTTCGATGAGCTGACAGCTTCCACGCTGCAGGGCATGGAGCAAGGCTCGCTTGCCCTCGGCCTGGTCTGCTTGCTCGGCTTCTTCGTTGTTGAGGTTATTGTCCTTCTCTTTGACCCCAAGCCGTTGCTACCGCCTATGCTCTTTGTGGGCCTGGGCCTGGTGCTCTTCGTCGGGGGGCTGGCGCTGCTCTTCTGGGCCGTGCTCACCCCGGTGACGGCAGGGGGGGTCACGACGAACAGCCAGTACTTTCCATCGGCGAACCTCTTCTGGAACCCGCTCCTCGATGGAAATGTGCTCTGGCTGGAGCCGGGGGCTGTTGATTTTGTGTTGATCGCCATTGTGCTCCTCATCGCCGGAGCAGCTGCTATGTTCTATGGGGGCCTGGCGCTCAAGGAGCAGCGCGATCCCGATCGCAGCGATCCCGGGACCACGCCGATGATTCGTAGCCTCACGGTCCTGGGCAGTGTGGTCCTCTTTGCCTACATGCTCTTCTCCATGTTGGTTGATCCCAACGCCCTGGCGGCCCGCATCAATCCGTCCTGCCCCGCAGCGATCGATTTCGCCAAGGGCTGTGGGATGATCACCGGTCTCTTTGTGGTGAATGCTATCGAGGGCACGCTGCTAGCCATTGCCGTGGCTGCGACTCTGGGGGCTTTTGCTCTGCGCCTTCACTATCTGATGCGCCCGGTGCGCAAGCGTGTCATGGCGCCTTTTTATGCAGTGGGGGTCAATCTCCTGCCCTTCGGCCTGGCTTTCCTGCTGCTCTGGTTCTTCCTCTATCCGTTGCTTGACTGGATTCACAGCTGGTCTCTGGCGGGTCTTGGTGACTGGCTGACGGTCTGTGCGCGTAAGTCGGTGGTGCCGGGTTCCTGTACCTTCTCGCAGCAAGCTGGCTACATCGTCGATGCTTTCTTGACGATGAACTTCTTTGTCCTGCTGATGGCGGCGGTTCGCGTCTGGCGTACGAACCGCAACCTGGTCATCATTGGAAGTTTCTGGGTGGCGGCGATTCTGGGCCTGGCGACCCTGGTGACCCACCTGCATCCCGAGGAGGCGCTGATCGCTCTGCTCCTCTGTGGCGGCACGCTGGTCATGGTCACGATCTGGACAAGCGTGGCGCGGCGCGAGTTCTCCGTGGTGGGCGAGCGCAATCTCGGCTGTCTCGGCCAGTGGCTTGTGGTGGGCACCTGTCTCTTCGTCTATATTGCCGCCTTTGCCTTCTTCTCGATCCCCGGCTTCCGAGAGACAGAGCCGAATATTACCTTTACGCCGGGCCTCTTGATCCCCGGCAAAGGCGCGCCCGACGCGATCATTGTCTTTGTCCTGATGGGCTTGCTTGCCGCTCTCCAGTTCTACTTCCTGGTGCGCAATCGCTATAAGGTGTAGTCTGGGGAGAGAGAAAGGCAGTGGAGAAGGCTGCCTGAGCAAGAAGAGGAGCGGCTAGCGCTCTTTCAGAAAAGCGTCGCAGGGCTGGCTGGTATCCGTGAGATCAGTGCAGGGACCAGCGCCTGCGACGCTCTCTTTTTTGGCAGCGGAATGATGTATAATGGGGGACAGATTGTGAGAACGGGAAGACCAGGTAGGCAGTATGCAGAGTGAGAGTCCGCTCAAGATTTTAATTCTCGCCGCGGAAATCGTGCCTTTTGTCAAGGTCGGCGGCCTGGCTGATGTGGTTGGCGCCCTCCCCAAGGCCCTGCAGGCCCTGGGACATGATGTACGCCTGGCCATGCCGCGCTATCGCCAGGTCGATCCTGAACGCTTTCAGCTCACGCCGGTGCTCGATAGCATCACGGTGGACATGAATAAGTTCCAGGCAAAGGTGAGCGTGCGCCGTGGCACGATCGGCAACGATATTCCGGTTTACATGATCGATGCCCCCCGCTTTTTTGAGCGCGAGAATGTCTATGGCTATACTGACGATGGCGAGCGCTTCATTTTGTTCTGTCGCGCTGCCCTCGAAGCCATGCGTGCGCTCGACTGGTCACCCGATATTATTCATTGTAACGACTGGCATACTGGCATCGTGCCGAATTGGATGCATACAATCTATCGACACGACCCTTTTTATGGGGGGGCTGCCACCGTCTATACCATCCATAATCTGGCCTACCACGGCATCTTTGGCTATCGCATCCTCGAAGTGGCTGGGGTGGCAGCCAATGGCTTTCTCTATCCGCAGATCGCCGAGCTGGCCAATGTGGTTGATATCATGGGGCGCGGCATCCTCTTCGCCGATGCCATTACGACGGTCAGTGAACGTTACGCTCAGGAGATCCTGACGCCCGCCTTTGGGGAGAAACTCGATCACTTACTGCGTTCGCGCAAGGACCGACTCTTCGGCATTCTCAATGGTATTGATTATGAAGAGTGGAACCCCGCGAACGATCGCTATATTGCAGCTCCTTTCAACTCCAATGCACTAGAACGGCGGGCTGAGAATAAGCGAGCATTGCAGCAGCAGGCCCACTTGCCTGTGCGTCCCGATGTTCCCTTGCTGGCAATGATCTCTCGTCTGACCGATCAGAAAGGCTTCGATCTCCTGGCGCAGATCGCCCATCCACTGCTGGCCCAGGGAGTGCAGTTTGTGGTTTTGGGGATTGGTGATCCACACTATCAGGAGCTGTTCCAAAGCCTGGAGCAGCAGTATCCAGATCAGGTGGCCAGCTTCTTTACCTTCAATACGGAGTTAGCTCATCGCATCTATAGCGGCAGTGATATGTTCCTGATGCCCTCGCGTTTCGAGCCGTGTGGCCTGGGGCAGATGATCGCTATGCGCTATGGTAGTGTCCCTGTTGTGCATAGCGTGGGCGGTCTGGCCGATACGGTGCAGGAGTATGATCCGCGTAGCGGCGAAGGGAATGGTTTTACTTTTACACGCTATGATCCCTGGGAACTGTTTGCTGCTATTGTGCGCGCACTGGAGCTGTATCGCTTCCCGGATATCTGGCGCGATCTCCAGCGTCGAGGGATGGCTGCCGACTACTCCTGGCATGCTTCCGCTGTGCGCTACGTCGATGTGTATCGCAATGCCCTGGCCTTTCATCACCAGGGAAAGTAAGGAGGAGCAGGAGCGTGTTGGTGCGGGAGAGGAAGAGCAGCAGCGGTTAGCGTATGAGGGGGGAGGCCAGCAAAAGCGATGGTGAGTGAGCGCACAAGCGAGGGAGGCAACCGGGCAGACACTGGAGTGACAAGGAAGGGGGGCAGGCAGGAGGAGAGTGGTCACCCGGCGGTCCCGCGCGGTTCAGACCTGGCGCAGGCTCAGCCAGACGCAGGTTCCTTTGCCGGGCAGACCTGCGCTTTCCAGCCAGATCTCTCCTCCCATCTCTTCGAGCAGTCGCTTGCTGAGATAGAGGCCCAGGCCCTTGCCCTGGGGAGCCAGACGCTGGGCGCTCTCCAGACGCTGAAACGGCTGGAAAAGTCGTTGCTGCTCCTCTGGTGGAATGCCAACGCCCTCGTCCTGGATCGCAAGGTAGATACGCTGCTTCTGTTGCTCTTCTGTCTCGGCAGTCGGTGGGGCGCTGGCTGGCCTGACGGTGGTGAGAGTAATCCAGAGGCGGCTCCCGGGGTGAGAGTAGGAAAGCGCATTATTGATCAGATTTCGCAGCACCTGGCGTAGTTGCAGGGGCTGTGCTATTACGCTGCATTTGCTCAACTGGATCTCAAGTGTTCGCTGCTCGAATTGCAGGCGAGGTGCAAAGGAGGCCAGCACCGAGAGCACTGCCTCTTTGAGGTCAAGGTGTTCGACTCCGCTCTCTCCGCCAGCTCGTTGGGGCAGGCTAATGGAATCCAGGATAAAGGTGGCTTCATCGCAGGCGTGATTGATTTGTTGCAGGTATTGATCAGCAACTTCTCCTGGGATGTGCTCGCGGTAGCAGCGCAACAACTCGGCGTAGCCCTTGATGGCGGCGAGAGGTGTTCTGACTTCGTGATTGAGGATGAGCAGTAGCTGTTCGCGGCTCTTCTGGTCCTCGATAAGCTGCTCGTTTTGCTGACGAAGCTGTCGATTTTCCTGATCGATATGTCGCACTTCGCTACTGATCTTGAGGAAGGCGCAGCCGACGATGAAGATCTGGGCGGTTGCCAGTACGAGGCTGCTATAGATCATGGCATTGAATGAACCAAAAAGGCGTGGTAGCACCATCAGGCTGGCGAGATTGAGCAACCCGATGATTACCAGGACCCCGCACAGGAGGCGCAGGCAGGTGCGGAGCATTGTCATGTAATTCTTCACCTTTAAGACCCCTTCGCACAAGGCTCAGAACGAGTTACCTGTCCTGTTCTAGGAGAACGAAGATGGTCTCTTACCAATCTCTTAATTATACTCTTGGGGCTGGCCAAAATCGAAGAAAGCGTTCTAGCCGCCGCATCTGGTCCTGAGATCGAGGGGCGGATGTTGTTCGTGAGCCGGTCATGGAGTGCGCCGTCGCTGGCGAGGACTTTGGAGACAAGGAGGGCAAATGATCGCCTATCTGGACTGCTATTCGGGGATAAGCGGCAACATGTTCTTGGGGGCGATGCTTCATGCGGGACTCTCGTGGGAGAGCCTGCAGCAGCTGCTGGCGCTGCTCCCAGTCGAAGGCTATCAGCTGCGCAGGGAGCCGGTCGAACAAGGAGGAATCCACGGTCAACGCTTCGAGGTGGTCTTAGAGAACCCTGATCAGCCAGAGCGGCATTGGTCCGAGATCCGTCAGATGCTAGAGGATGCTCCTCTGCCTGCTCAGATTCGTCAGCGAGCGCTGGCTATCTTTCGTACGCTGGCGGAAGCGGAAGCAAGTGTACACGGAGTAGAACCAGAAGAAGTGCATTTTCATGAAGTAGGAGCCGTTGACGCTATTATCGATATCGTCGGAGCGGCCATTGCCATCGAAGTGCTTGGCATCAAGCAGCTCTACGCTTCGCCGCTGCCGCTCACCAGCGGCATGGTTCAGACAGCGCATGGGCTGTTACCTGTCCCGGCTCCAGCTACCTTAGAGATTCTCCGTCGCGTAGCGGCCCCGTGGCGGCCCTGTCCGGTAGAAGGAGAGCTGGTCACGCCAACTGGGGCGGCTATTCTCGCGACGCTTGCGCGCTTTGAGCAGCCCGCCATCCGTATCGAACGAGTGGGCTATGGTTTTGGCCATCGCCGGCTCCCCTGGCCGAACTGTCTACGCCTCTGTCTTGGCACAGCTGAGCGCCTGGATGGCTCAGCGGGAGAAGAACTAGACCGTGATTGGGTGACCCTCATCGAGAGCAACCTGGATAATACGACGCCCGAGCTTTTAGGAGCCTTGATGGATGAACTGCTGGCCGCGGGGGCGCTCGATGTAACGTTCTCGCCTTTGCAGATGAAGAAGAATCGTCCTGCCACCCTGCTGAGCGTTCTGGCGCGTCCAGAGCAGAGCGAGGAGCTGGCGACGCTGATCCTGCGCTCCTCGGGAACGCTTGGCGTGCGCTTGCAGCAGATGCAGCGCCTCAAGGCTCAGCGCCAGCAGGAAGAGCTGCTTACCCCGCTGGGACCAGTGACGATCAAGGTCAAGCGTTTGGGTGGGCGCGTGCTGAGTGCTGCGCCGGAGTACGAGAGCTGCCGTCACCTGGCTCAAGAACGCGGGCTACCTCTAAACGTCGTCTATGAGCTTGTAGAACAGTGTCTGAACGCGAGCCTTCGCCCTCAAGGTCAGGCTCTGGCGCAGGCGGACGGACTTGCGGGAGCGACCGACTCCTCTGCAGCAGGGAGAGAATGAGCGCATCAGGTTAGATAGGAGAAGAAGAAGAGGGAAAGCATGGATTTAGAGAAGCGGAGATCCTTCGACCAACGGCAGCAGCGGCCAGAAGAAGCGAAGAGCGATGGAGAGCGAACCCAGAAGGGCTACGATGAGCGGCGTTTTCGAGACTTTGTAGAGGACCAGATTCGCGAGGCCCAGGAACGGGGGGTATTTGATCATTTGCCGGGTATGGGCAAGCCGCTAGAGCTTGATGAGAATCCCTATGCACGTGAGAAAGAGCTAGCCTATCACCTGCTCAAGAGCAATGGTTTTGCTCCCCAAGAGATCGAGCTGGCGAAAGAGATTCGCAGCGAGCTGCAGCAGGCAGAAGCCAGGTTGGCCAGACTGCGCGAGCGGCGCCAGCGACTGATCAGGCGCCGTCTTCCTCCTTTTCCCAGCGAGAAGCGAGCCTTCAACACCGCTCTGGCGCAGGCATTGCGCGACTACGAGGCGACCCTGCGTGAACTCAATCGCAAGATTCTGACTTTTAGCCTGATGGTTCCGCCAGCGATGCATATGAACATGCTAGACGTCGAAAGCAAGGTCAGGGCATTCCGCGAAAGTTGCCCACCATTTCCTCTCTGAAGCCCCGCTTAGCCCGGGCACACCATCACCGCCATCCGCTGTGTCTTTGGTGAGGCTGGCAAGCGCCAGTAGGGTCTGACTCGTAAGGCTTGGGAAGCCTGGCTGGAGCAAGAGCGGTCGAAAGGCTGCTGGGGAGATCAGTGGTCAGGAGGACACCGGACAGAATGACAGAAAACTTGCTTCCGGGCAGACCCCGAGCCTCGCGTCAGGTCCCAGGGCCTCACTACCTCTCTCAGAATGGGCCATCTACCGGCGTCAGTAACGCTGTAAGCAAATATTCCTACTCAGAGGAGCAGCATAGCAGTCCTTCTCTAGACTGAGTAGACTGCCTATCGGAGGGATCAAGGAGGGGCTCCCTAAACGCAACCCTTGGGTATGCCTGCGCTCCACGCACAAGCGGGGGAGCCTCCACTCTGAGGCTTACTGGTGCCTGGCTAGCTCACAGGTAGCAGAGAAAGATCTCTTCCCTCCTTTTTCTCCAGCGAGCCGGCTCAGAAAAGAGAAGGGGCGTGTTGCGGGCAGGGGGCCTGCCGGCGGCTCCCTGGTCAGCGCCGCCCCAGTTTTGCCAGCGACGCGATGCCTGGAGACGTTTTGCATGGAGGTGTGACATTGGCAACGCAAGATGAACTGGTACGGAAAGGGCTGCTTGAGGGGGATATAGATGTTGATCAAGCCGACGTTGACAAGCTGCACAAGAACGTCATTGGCCTGCCTGGCGTGCTCTACTTCTGCATTGCCGGCTCGGCTCCCATCTCAGCCATGCTCTTCAACGTGCCGCCCATAGCCCAGCAGGCGGGGGCGGCCTCCCCGCTTGTCTTCCTCCTCTCGGGGATAGGACTCCTGTTGCTAGGGGTCTCCATTGTCTATCTCTCGCGCCGGCTGACCTCTGCAGGTGGTTTTTACACCTGGGTCAGTCACAGCCTTGGAAAAGGCACAGCCTTCCAGGCGGGCTGGCTCATGATGGGCGGCTATGCCCTCTTTGAAGCGGCCCTGATGGGAGCCTTTGGCTCCTACACCAACAGCTCATTTGCAACCTATCTCCATCTCAATCTACCTGGTGGGTGGGTGAGCTGGGCCCTCATTGGAACGCTCCTCATTTTCCTTCTCTCCTACTTTGACGTCAAATGGTCAGTCTTTGCCATGGCCCCTTTCCTGATCCTGGAGATCAGTGTACTCGTTATCCTTGACCTGGTGATCTGCCTGCGCGGAGGAGCGAGCGGCCATGACCTGCTGCACACCTTCAGTGCGGCGGGGGCAGACCTCAAAGGAGCGGCGCCAGGGGGAGTGCTTGGCATTGGGATCGGCATGGCCTTGGGAGTCTGGTCCTGGGTAGGCTTCGAAGCTGGAGCTGTCTACGGAGAAGAGGCCCGCAACCCGCGTCTGGCAGTCCCGGTAGCCATCTTCAGCGTCGTAGCTTTCCTGATCATCCTCTATGTCTGGACGTCCTACTCAGCGACCATCGGCTACGGCTGGCAGCACGCTGTGGATCAGTTTGCCGCCAATCCCAGCACCGCCTATTACGCCCTGGCCACGGACTACGTCGGCGGCTGGTTGCAGGCCCTGATGATCATTGCCATCAGCACCAGCGCCTTAGCCTGTGGTCTTGCCTTTCACAATGGCATGGTGCGCTATCTCTACGCTATGGGGCGGGAAGGCATCCTGCCACCCCTCTTTGGAAAGACACATCCCCGCTATCGCAGTCCCCATATCGCTATTGTGGCGCAGTCGCTCTTTACCTGTCTGCTGATTGCCTTCTTCGCTCTAGTGACGCAGAAGCCGGGGACAGGTAGCTATGGTTTTGGCCTGTCAGGCAACGGCTATCAGCAGGTAGATGGGCTGGCTCCTTATGCCTGGCTTGCCACGGCGGGGACAATCGCCTTCATCATCGTTTACATCATGGTCAACCTGGCGGCTCCCCTCTTTGCCTGGCGCTTTGACCGCTCCAGCTTTGGGATCTTGCGCCATGTGGTGGCGCCGCTGCTCAGCTCGGTGGTCCTGCTCATCCCACTGGCCTCCTTTATCATGCCGGCAATCCCAGGCCCTGTCGGCGCCTTCTTCACAACGCTGGGTTTTGCTCCCACTCCCTTCCCAACCAATATCTTGCCGCTGTTCGTCCTCGCCTGGATCATCTGTGGCCTGCTTTACGCGAATTATCTGGCGCGCCGCGATCCAGAGCGCTATGAGAAGATGGGGCGTATCGTGCGTGGCGATGTCGCCTAGCCTGCAGGTCAACAGAGAGGCGCTTTTGCCTGCCTCCACAACAGACTGATCCATCCTGCACCGCCTCTTGAGTAAGGGTCAGGAGAGCAACGGGACAGCTCCCAAAAGCCTCTCCTGGCCCGCTCTCCTCCTTCTCATCTTGTTGTTAAATACAACATCTTCTATTTATAGCTAAATGTGGCCAATCTTGTGTTATTTTTCTTGAAAAAGAGAGATAAAGCAGTACACTCAGCATAGAGAACAGCGAACCCGTCACCAGCTGGCCGGGGAAGAGAAAGGAAGGAGAGCGGAGAGGGGCAGCGAGATTGCTGCCGGCGCGGGTGGGAAGGTGCGGGTCAGGGGGAGAAAACGCATGGCGCTCTATTCAGAGAGGAGCAAATGGCACAGTGCTCAAGAGCCGCTGGCCTCAGAGGAATACGTCGTCAAAGCCATGCCGGCGGTGCTGGGCACCCTGGAAATGACCGCCTTTTTTATCGTGATTGTCTTCTTCATTACCAACTGCAACACGGCCAGTACGGCGGGACCGGCGGCGCTCACCTATCTGGTGATTGGGGCCTTGGTCTTCTTTCTGCCCAGTGTCATCGCCACTGCCCAACTGGGGGTGATGTTTCCATACGAGGGATCGCTCTATAACTGGACTCACAAAGCCTTTGGAGGCTACTGGAGCTTCTTTGCGGCTTTTTGTGCCTGGTTCCCAGGTGTTCTTGTGATGGTCAGTGCCGCCGATAATGTTCTGGCCTTTATTCAAGGGTTAAATCGGCAGTGGGTGATGCTGCCCTGGCAGCAGGGACTGATCATCATCGGCACGCTGGCACTGGCTGGCCTACTCTCGCTCCAGCGTTTTCGCACCGTAGCGAATGTCATTCTGGCAGCGGCGGGCGCCATTGTGGGAGCGCTGATCATTCTGGGGGGAGCGGCAGCCTGGTGGCTGCTCAGTGGACATGCACCCCTGAGCAACTTTGGCGAGGTAGGGCCCTGGCTGCCTGCCCTTGTTCCACATGGTGGGAACATTGCCACCTTTGGCCTGGTCATTCTGGCCTATCTCGGAGCTGAGACGCCGCTCAACATGGCCGGTGAGATCAAGCACCGACGGGTGATCACGCGCCACCTCTGCTGGGGGCCGCTGGTTGTCTTACTCGGCTACGTGATCGCCACAACGGCCCTGCTTGTCGTCGAGGGTCCGACCAGTGGGGCTCTGCTGCCGGCCCTGGTGGCCACTGTTGATCTCAGCCTTGGCAAAATCGCTGGCAACCTCATGGCTGTTTGCCTGATCATCTTTTTTTTCACCGCGATTGTGGCCTACAACTGCAGCTATGCGCGCTTACTGCTAGTGGCGGGAATTGATCAACGTCTCCCTGCTGGTGTGGGGCGTCTCAGTCGCAACCGCATTCCGGCCAGAGCCATCCTCTTTCAGACCATCATGGCCATCATGCTCACCGCCCTCATTTTCATTGTGGCCCCGCTGGTGGTGCACGTTGGCTCTCCTGTCGACTTGACCACTGAAGTCTACAATGTAATGCTGGCCTCTTCGACGCTGGTCTGGGCGACCTCTGCCTCATTTCTCTTTGCCAACCTGATCATGCTGGCCCTGCGCAATCGAGAAGCATTTCATGCTCAGCTGATCTTCCCGGCGCCAATCCTCTGGGGAAGCGTTGTCCTGGGCCTCCTCTCGTCCCTTTTCGCTGTCGTCGATTCCCTGATTTTCTCCTGGATTCCGGCCCTCATTCCCAATAGTAGCTGGTGGTACATTATCGGAGGAGTGACCTGCTTCTGTCTCATTATCGCGGCCATCGGTAGCATGTTCGCCGCCAGCGAGGCCGACTGGCAGGGCTTGAGCGGCGAGTAATTGGCCGTCAAGTCTGGGGAGAGGAGAAAGACCTCCGTCATCGCTCCCTTGCGTGGGGAGCTGGCCAGGCGGGTATCTGTCCGAGTTGGCCTGGCTCGATATCTGCGGCGATAGGTGACCCGCACCTGCAGTGATCGGTTAGGGGAGGCAAGTTTCCTGGGAAGGAGAGGCGAGGAAACTATGCTGCAAAGCAAAGCGCAAAGCGATAGGCAGAGGAGTCAGAAGCGACCTAAAAAAAAGAGCCGGTGGTCGGACTCGAACCGACGGCCTGCGCATTACGAGGGCGCTGCTCTACCACTGAGCTACACCGGCTAGAAGTAGGGTGAACAAGGAACTGCACCATTCCGACCCTGAATACTCCAGGCCGAGCTAGCCACGGAGGCTATTGCCGCTTCTGATTATACCCCTCATCTGGAGCGGCTGTCAAGCACCAGTTTTGGCGCGCAGGCCAGGAGCATCCTGCCGCACGCAGGCGCAGTGAAGTGGCTGACAGCGCAGCGGAGATACATGCTGGCAGAAAGGCTATCCGCTTCAACTGGTGCGGGCGTCCTCATTTCCGGGGGCAGGATGCTCCGCGGGGCGGAAGAGGGCAGGCCGGGGCGAGCCTGAGCCAGAATAGTACTCTCTGAAAGAGGAGTGCCTCTTGCGGAGCTGGTGCGTCTCTATCGAAGGAGGAAAGTAGTGCTTATTCTATCGAAATGAGAAGGTTGTCTCTTTGCCGAGAATAGTTGCAGGCTGACCTATGAAGGAAAGCAAGACGGTGCTGATTATAGATGACGATCGTGACGTCAGCGAGCTGTTGCAAATGGTCATTCTTGAGCGCACGGACTACCGCCCGCTCTGGATTGGCGAGAGCGAGCTGACGCTGTATGCTGCTCCGCATGTCAGGCCGGCGCTGATCCTGTTAGACTATCGGCTGCCGCGTATGCATGGTCTGGAACTGTATGACCGTTTGCAGGAGATTGAGACCATGCGCAATGTGCCTACGGTGCTCATCACAGCCTGGAATGACCTACCGCTTGAAGAGCTACGCCGTCGCGGTATTTATCTATTGCGCAAGCCTTTTGATCTAGAGGAGCTTCTCCGGCTAATGGCGATGCTGTTACCCGGTGCAGTGCCTCCCGGCTCTTGAGGGCCAGAGCAAAAAGCTCAACCAGGGTGGGATCGAACTGGGTGCCGGCATGGCGGCGAAGCTCCGTTAGGGCCTGGTGGGGGGAGCGTGGCGCCTGGTAACTGCGTCCGCTGGTCATGACGGCAAAAGCATCGCTGATCGCAATCAGGCGGGCGCCGAGAGGGATCGCCTCGCCGGCCAGCCCGGTTGGATAGCCGTGGCCATCCCAGCGCTCGTGATGGTGGTAAACGGCTTGTACCATCGTCTGGGGAGCCTGCAGGCGGCTCAGGAGCAAGGCCCCTTTCAAGCAATGGGTGCGGATCTGCGCGAACTCCTCTGCAGTTAACGCTGTCGCTTTATGCAAGAGCTGTCTAGGCAGCGCCAGTTTGCCGAGGTCGTGGAAAAGAGCGGCCAACTCGATCAAGATACTGTCATGCGCCGACAGACGGAGAGCCTGCAGGAGTGGTGCTGTAAGCAAGTAGACGTCTAGCGAGTGATGGTAGAGCTGCCCGTCGTATTCGCGCAGCGACCGAAGGAGATGAGCAAAGCCGCCAGCCGGGAGCGGTGGCTCCTGCTGAAGAGAAGCTGTCAGCCCTGGTGGTGTGCCCATTGGCTCTGGGGTTGAGCCCCTCGGCAAGGTATCGTAATCGCTTTTCCGCTTTGCTCGGCGCTGCTGCCAGCCAGAACGAGCCGCGACCGATGTTGACTGTCTTGCTCGTTCTCCAGCAGCGCTGCTGTCATCGTTCGAGTTGTACCTCATCATCTCGTATCCAGATCAGTCTGGCAGGCTTTTCTTCGCTCGTCTAATCGTTCGCTCTTCTAAGAAAGATACGTTTCAGTCGGCGAAAAGGTTGAAGGTGGGGCAATGGGCGACAAGATGGAGGTAGCCGCTGGCGGTCCCGCGAGACCGGTGGCAGGGCGTTTAGCGGCCCTTTCTCCTCTCGACAAGGTGACCCCGGTATGGTAATATGGGATCAAATCCGAAATCATCCGCCTGGGACAAGGAGCGAACGGGCCTGAGAAGGTCTTGCCTGCGCAGGAAATCAGGGCGAAGGAAGGGAAGCGGTTCCCATTAACGGCTCCTGACGAGATGAGTGTTCCCTCCTGCGTCTGCTCCGTGGTGATCTGAAGTCGATGAAGCAACGCGAGACAAGCGATCAACCCACTCAAGAGCCAAGGCGCTTGCTGCTAGCGACGGCGAATCGCGATAAGCTAGAAGAACTGCGCGCGCTCTTCAAGGCCCTGCCCTTTCATGTAGTCTCCCCGGCAGACATTGGGCTGACGCTGGAGGTAGAGGAGAGCGGGCAAACGTTCTGTGAGAATGCTGAGCTCAAAGCGCGGGCCTATGCGAAAGCATCAGGTCTACTGGCGCTAGCTGACGATTCAGGTCTAGAGATCGATGCCCTGGGCGGTGCGCCCGGCGTCTATTCTGCGCGTTTTATGGGGCGGGAGACGCCCTACGAGGAGCGCTTCCGGTTTATCTTGCAGCGTCTGCGAGGACTTCCACCGGAGCAACGTACGGCGCGTTTCCGCTGTTGCATAGCCATTGCGGAGCCTTGGGGCTACTGCCGCACGGTCGAAGGGGTCGTAGAAGGTCAGATCGCCGAAGAGCCGCGCGGCAACAACGGCTTTGGCTACGATCCAATTTTCCTCGTTCCTGAGCTTGGTAAGACCACAGCCGAGCTGTCCCCGGAGGAGAAGCATCGCATCAGTCACCGGGGAAGGGCGGCTCAACTGGCACGGAGACTGCTCGCAAGCTGGCCTCCCTTCGCTACTTCTGCCGACCTGCCCAACACTCTGCCTTAGCCTGGCCTTGCGGCTGGGAGAGCAGCGGTCGCTAAGTACGCAAGCAAGCAGGTGAGCACAAGAGCGAGTGAGCAAGCAGGAGAGAAAGATTTCCTATGGGGAAGAAGCCGCCTATCCGGGTCGCGCTTGATCTGGAAACAACCGGCCTGCACGTAGAGCAAGATGCTATCCTCGAAGTGGCTGCGGTCAAGTTCCAGGGCACGACGATCCTCGATCGGCTCGAAACGCTGGTGGCGCCGGGGCGCTCCATCCCTTACCGGGTGCAGCGCCTGACGGGAATTACGCCGCGGCAGCTGATCGGAGTACCTTCGTTTGAGGCGATCGCGCGCAAGCTCCAGCAGTTTGTCGGCAGCTTTCCGATTGTTGGGCACAGCATCCCTTTTGATGTGAGCTTCTTACGTCGACAGGGGTTGGCGTATCATAACCAGCTGATCGATACCTTCGAGCTGGCGTCGGTGCTGCTCCCCTCCTTGCCGAGCTACAGCCTGGGGTACGTGGCGCGTTTTTTGGGGGTGCCCAGCTCCCCCGAGCGCCATCGGGCTATGGCCGATACCTTGCTGGCTATGCATGTCTTTCTCGCCCTCTATGAGCGCCTGCAGGCAATTGATCTGGCGGCGCTTGAGGAGCTTGCTCATCTTGATGCCCCGCCTGATTGGCCGCTGCTGACCTTCTTTCGCCAGGAATTGCACGAGCGTCAGCGCGAGCAGGGGCTGCAGCGCGGCCCCATTTGGGGCAACCTTGGTCAGCATTTTGCCGCGCAGTTGGGCATGGACCCGCGGGTTCTCTCGTTCGCAGTAGCGCACGCCGGCTCGCCACTCCCTGCCCTGTCCCCCGAGACCGTGCCTCCTCCTGACGAGCGCCCTCGTTCGCTGGCTCAGCCTCTCATGTCCGCCTCGCCAGAGATGGTGCCTGACCTGCAGATCCTGCTTGAGGCCAGACGCTCAGAGTGCGAACGTCAGCACCTCACTAGCTATGCTGCCTTGCAGTATCAGCTGCAAGAAACCTTTGCTCGCTGCGGGACCGCTTTAATCGAGACTACGCTCGGTAGCGACGATTATATGCCGCTACTGCTCACGGCTCTTGAATGGCTCAAAGATGCCTCCAAGCAGACAGAGGCAGCCTCGCGACCCTTGCCTCGTCTGCTGATCAGCTGCGCTTCCACGCAGGCGGCCTATCGCATCAGAGATGCCTTGCTGCCCCGCCTCCAGGAGCAGCTAGGAGCGCGTTTCTCGGTGGCCTATCTGGCCGAACGCGATGGCTATCTTTGTTTGCATCGTTGGTTTGGAGCCGCCCAGGTGCGAGTGGGAGGTGGGCCACGCGCGGAGGAGGCTCGTGCTTTTGCAAAGTTTACGCTGTGGGCCCAGGAGACGCTGACGGGTGAGCGTGGCGAGTTGACGCTCTTGCCCTACGAAGTTGCGAGCTGGGAGCGCATCTGTTCGGGAAGCGAGCGCCTTGTGGCAAGCGATGAGCGCCTGGGCAGCATCTATGAGCGCTGTGCCTATCGTCGCAAGGGCTACTGCTTCTATCAACGAGCCGAGGAGCGCGTACGGGCTGCCCAGATTGTGGTGACGACCCATGTAGGGCTGCTCGATGATCTCTCATCTTCCCATTCTCTCTTATCTGAGATTCCCTATCGCCTCATACTCGATGCTGATCTCCTCGAAGAGGAGTGGGCACGCCGTAGCGGGCTAGAGCTGAGTCATGGACGCCTGCTAACGCTCCTGCAGACACTCGGAATCGAGCTGCCCAATGGGCGTTACCAGGGTCTGCTGGCGCTCGCGGCTCCAGCCTTGCGCGAGGAGGTTCCTCCGTCCGTCACTGCTCCCCTGAAGCTGGCATCCTCTTCTACGGTCACGCGGACCGAGCTGGATACGCGCTTGCTCTCCTGGTTCCAGGCTCTGCGTCAGGCCACTGGGGCGGCAAATCACTTTTTCCTTGCGCTGACTCACTTGCTGGATGAGGCGTTGCGTGCCCCTGCTGCCAATCAGGGGTCTCGCCATGAGCGTGGACGTTCGCAGGTGGCACGCAACCAGGGTCAAAGTTCTCGCTTCGCCGAACGCCTTGACCAGGCCCTGCGCCTCCAGCGTTCCCTGCTCAATCTGGAGAGTTGGGATGAGGCGGCCCATGCCTGGCGTCAGCTGTCGCAGCGCCTACAAACGGTGATCGAGCTGGCTCAGGAGGCTGAACGCTTGCTGCTGACGGGCAACCGCAATAGAACGCGCCAGGAGCGGCCAGGACTCTTAAGCGACGCCCTGGCGGCAGAGTTTGCCATGAGCGCTCAACGACTGCGCGTTCTGAAAGAGCAGGGGGACCAGGCTTTTGCCCTCACAGAAGGGGAGATGGTCTACTGGCTGCGGGTTCCGCCAACCCCGCTGCATCCGCAACCTCGCGCTTTAGATAGCGCGACTGTGGCCCCGCTGGTGGAGCAGCCGCTGGAGCACGCCCCGGCTATCTACGGCCAGCCGATTCAGGTTGCACCCATGCTGAAGCGCCTGCTCTTCCTGCCACAGCGGGCAACCGTCCTGGCGGGCGTGGCCTTAGCGGTCGCCGGCGATTTCTCTTTTGTGCGGGGCCGGCTGGCGCTGGAGCTGGAGCACTGCCCAGCCTATTCGCTCGAAGTCGATCGCTGCGCTCAGACGCTGCTCTACATTCCTAACGATGTCCCTGAGCCGAATATGCCCCAGTATCAGCGGCGCCTGGATGAGGCCATTCTCCAGATGGCCGAAGCTTTAGAGGGCCAGATCCTGGTCTTATTCACTTCTCATGCCGCCTTGCGCAATTCGTACTCTTTCATTAAGAGCGCTCTGGAGGCCCGCGATATCCTTCTGCTCGGTCATGGCATCGATGGCTCCCCGCGCCAGCTCTGGCAGATCTTCGCCGAACAGCCGCGGGTTATGCTCTTTGGAGCTGGAGGTTTCTGGGAAGGGGTCGAAGAACTGCCGACGCTGCCCTCTTGCCTGTTTATCACCCGCCTGCCAATGCCGGCTCTCAATGATCCCCCGCTGGCCGCACGCGCCGAGCAGTATGCCGACCAGCTCCATCAAATGACCGTGCCCGTCGCCGCTCTGCGCCTGCGGCGAACGCTCAACCGCCTGGCCTGGAGCGGCAGGAAGCGCAATAGCGTCATTATCTTTGATCGGCGCCTGATCTCGAAGGAGTATGGACAGCTGATTCTGCACTCGCTGCCACGTTGCTCGCAGCGTCAGGACAGTGTGGCCCAGATGTCCGAGGCTGTTTTAGACTGGCTGACCTCTGATGGCCTGGGGGTGAATGGCCTCGGGGACCAGTCGCGGCCCGGTCTCGACATCGAGCAAACTTGACCCGCGTCTGCGCCCTATGGTATCGTACTGGCATTGAAGCGTAGACGGTAGCGAGCAGCAAGCAAGTCGAGAGAGAGTGGCATAGTGATGATGAGTGCGGAGACGCAGGAGAAGTCAAGAGCGCTCGTGCTCCCACATGGGGCGGTCTCTCTGCCAGCTTTTTTGCCCGACGCGACGCAGGCGGTGGTGCGGGCAGTTGACAGTCTTGACCTGGAGCAGTGTGGGGTCCAGGCGCTCGTCATGAATACTTTCCATTTGATGCAGCGCCCTGGTTCCTCAGCGGTGGAGGCCATTGGGGGGGTCCATGCGCTGAGCGGTTGGCGGCGTCCGATCGTGACCGATTCGGGTGGCTTCCAGGCTTACTCGTTGATTCGCCAGAATGCTCGCTATGGTCACTTGACAGAGAAGGGGCTGGCCTTTCAGCCAGAAGGAGCGACACGGCGTTTCCTGCTCACACCTGAGAAGAGTGTCCAGTTGCAGCTGAGCAGTTACGCCAGCGATGTCGTGGTCTGTCTGGACGATTGTACCCATGTTGACGAGCCGCCGTCGCGACAGCGCGAGTCAGTCGAGCGGACAATTGCCTGGGCTCGGCGTGGCAAGGCCGAGTTTGTGCGCCTGGTCGAACAGAAGAAGCTGCCGCCCGAGCGGCGTCCGCTGCTGTTTGCGGTCGTGCAGGGAGGCGGCGATTTCGCGCTGCGTCGCGCCTGCGCGGAGGCCTTGCTGGAGATTGGCTTTGATGGCTTTGGTTTCGGTGGCTGGCCGCTGGACAGCGAGGGCCAGCTGCTGAGCGAAATCGTGGCCTGGACGCGCGAGCTGATTCCGGCGACCTTTCCGCTGCATGGCCTGGGGATCGGTCATCCCCTGAATGTGGTAGCCTGTGCTCGCATGGGGTACGATCTCTTCGACAGTGCTATGCCAACCCGTGACGCCCGTCATGCTCGGTTATACTCCTTTACTGAGGACCCGACCACGAGTCGTCTTGACCCCGATGGGAGCTGGTTTACGTATGTCTACCTCAGCGATGAGCGCCTGCGTCGCGAGCGGCGACCGGTCTCTGCTTTCTGCGACTGCCTCTGCTGTTCGCGCTACAGTTTGGCCTATCTGCATCATCTCTTTAAGGTCAACGATGCCCTCTTTCTGCGCCTGGCGACTATCCATAACCTGCGCTTTATGATGCAGCTGATGCAGCGCCTGGAAATGCTGTTGCATGGTGAGCGAGAGCAACGAGAGCAGCAAGCGGCTCACACAGCTGGTTGAAGCGGTGCGGGCGAGCCGCAAGTACCGTTCACTGTATAGGGGGACGATCGCCGCTGTAGGTGCTCGGGAGCTGGCTCGTTATGCTGACCTCGAGGAGGCGATCAAGGCGACCAGGCGCCGGCTGCATCAGATTGCAGGCATGTATCTGGCCGGCACGCCTCCCTATGAGCGTTGGCTGGAAGAGCTGCGCCAGGCGCGGGCGAGCGGCGATGAGGAACGGCTACGTGTCGTCTGCCGTCGGGCGATGGCCTGGCATGCCTCAACCCGTGAACGGCTCAAGCTGCTCGCTACTTTCTACGAGCGCTTGCTGGCCGATCTACCGCCTGTGAGGCGGGTGCTCGATGTCGCCTGTGGTTTCCATCCCTTGGCCCTGCCCTGGATGCCTTTCTTTCGATCCGCCGGGAGCGCCTGCTACTACTATGCCTGTGATATCTATGAGGATCTGGCAGCCTTTCTGCAGGCCGTTCTAGAGATCCTGGAGGTTTCTGGTGAGGCCACAGTCTGCGACATCGTGCAGGCGCCACCGGACCTGACTGTTGATCTCGCCTTTGTCTTGAAAGTCCTGCCTTGTCTGGAGCATATTGAGCCAGAGGCCGGCTTGCGGCTCCTGCAGGCCATTCGCGCGCGCTACCTGCTGGTCTCCTTTCCCGGGCAGAGCCTGGGTGGCGGAAAACGAGGGATGGCGGCCTATTATGAAGCGCGCTTTCGCGCCCTGGTTGCTGATTGTGGCTGGCGGCTCGAACGCTTTGCTTTCCCGGGGGAGCTGGTTTTTCGTATCGAAAAAGAGGAAAGCCGGCCCTAGCTGTCTTTGCCTTCGGCGAGCAAGATGGGCGGTGGGCTGGCGATCTTTTCACTGGTAGAGGAGCTTGTTCCGCATGGTCACATCTTCTGCTGATGAGAGGAAAGAGGGGACACTGGCGTCCGGGCGTCTCGTCTATGGCGCTTGCCCCCATGACTGTCCCGATGGATGCGCTTTAGAGACCCTGGTCGACGAGCAAGGAAGGGCAGTGAGTTTGCGCGGGCGGGCTGATCATCCCATTACCCGCGGCTGGCTTTGTGCCAAGGTGAATCGCTATCTGGAGCGCGTCTATCACCCCGAGCGCCTGCTGTATCCCCAGCGTCGTCGGGGTCCCAAAGGGAGCGGCTCCTTCGTGCGTATCAGCTGGGAGGAAGCTTTTGCTGAGATCAGTGAACGCTGGCGACGCATCATTGCTGAGCACGGAGCCCAGTGCATCTTGCCGTACAGCTACGCGGGCACACTTGGATTAGTCAACGGGGCCGTGACTGACTCACGCTTCTGGAATCGCCTGGGAGCCTCGCGACTCAAGCGTGCTATCTGTGGGTATGCTGCCGAGGAGGCGGTGCGGCTCACCATTGGCTGGCGTCTGGCGCCTTCCCCAGAGATGTTGCTGCAGAGTCGACTGATTTTGATCTGGGGCAGCAATCCAGCGAGTACGGCCCCGCACATCATGCCTTTCCTGCGCCAGGCGCAGCATCAGGGGGCGCGAGTTATTGTCATCGACCCGGTGCGCACTCTGACAGCGCGTTCTGCCGACTGGCATATTCAGCCCTATCCTGGAACCGATGCAGCCCTGGCCCTGGCTATGATGCACGTTATTATCAGCCGCGGCCTGCACAACCAGGCCTGGATCGACGCCCATACTGTTGGCTGGGAGCAGCTGTGTGAGCGCATCATGCGTTATCCACCTGAGCGTGCGGCGGAGATCACTGGCCTACCGGTCGAAACGATCACGGAGCTGGCCATCACCTATGCCACTACTACTCCGGCTATGCTACGGGTGACCGATGGCATCAATCGCCATACCAACGGTGGGCAGACTGTCCGTACACTGCTCTGCCTGCCGGCCTTGACCGGTCAATATGGGCTGGTGGGTGGAGGGGTCATGTACAGTACCAGCGACTGGTTGCAGTGGGACGCTGAGGCAGTCAAACACGAGCATGATCCGGCCTGTCCGCCAGCGCCGCGCACCCTCAACATGAATCGTCTGGGAGCCTTGCTCACCGGTGAGGCCGACCCGCCCATCTATGCCCTCTATGTCTATAACGCCAATCCGGTGGCCTCCTCCCCCAACGCTGGCAAGATCGTCGAGGGCCTCCAGCGCGACGACCTCTTTGTCGTGGTCCACGACTTGTTTGAAACCGATACAGCGCGCTACGCCGACATCTTGCTGCCAGCAACCAGCCAGCTTGAGCAGACCGATCTCCACAAGGCTTATGGCCATCTTGCACTTCAGTACAATGCCCAGGCCATTGCCCCACTGGGGGAGGCGCGCAGCAACTGGGATGTCATGCGCGGCCTGGCGCAGGCACTGGGCTTCACCGAACCCTGGCTGCAAGAAGATGCCGAAGCTGTCATCCGGGGAGTGCTGGAGGCCACAGCGGCACGCTCGCCGCTTCTGAAGGACATCACCCTGGAGCGCCTGCAGCGTGAAGGGTGGGTGGCGCTGGCCATCCCAGAAGAGCGGCGCCTGCCTTTCGCCGATGGCCGCTTTGGCACCCCTTCCGGCAAAGTTGAGTTTTACTCGCAGCAGGCGGCAGAGCTAGGCTATGATCCCCTGCCCGACTGGGTGCCCGATGGCGAAGCGCCTCTTGGTCCTGGAGCCAATGGGCAGCGCGAGCGCCTCGTGCTGGTCTCGCCGGGTGCGCATCACTTCATCAGCTCCAGCTTCGGCAATGTAGCAACCTTGCGTCGTAAAGAGGGGCGGCCTAGCGTTCGTCTCCATCCTGATGAGGCCCGAACACGCGGCATTCGAGATGGCCAGCTCGTGCGTCTCTCGAACGAACTGGGAAGCTGTCTGGTCTTTGCCGAAGTAAGCGATGAGGTGCGTCCGGGCGTGCTGGCGGCCAGCTCCGTCTGGTGGCCGCGCTTCAGTCCCGATGGACGCAATATCAACTGGCTGACTTCCGATCGCCTGGCGGACTTCAATGGTGGCAGTACCTTCCACACCACGCTCGTCACCATCGAGCCTGTTGCCGCAGTGTCGCAGTCGTCCTTCGGCGAGTCGCAGGAGGTTGTCAGGAACTAACTGGAGGCAGGCGAAGGCGGAGGTGAAGAGCGGTACTGATAGAAGATCTCGTAGAGCACCAGGGCCGTGGCGACCGCCAGGTTAAGCGAATCGCTGCGGCCCGTCATGGCAATGCTCACCATGAGGTCGCAGCTCGCCTGTTGGGCGGGAGAGAGACCTTCGCGCTCGCTACCCATCAGCAGGACCAGAGGAAGTGGATAGCGCAGGGAGCGATAGTCGGTCGCAGCTGCCCCGGAGGTGCCGACCACTGTGCAGCCCGTTTCTTCCTTCCAGCGCCAGAACTCGGCCAGGCTGGCGCGAATAAGCCTCTGAGAGAAGAGGGCACCCATGCTGGCGCGGACAGCGTTAGGATCATGGGGGTCGGCGCAGTGATCGAGCAGTATCACCCCGCGAGCGCCAGCCGCATCAGCGGTGCGCAGGATTGTCCCGATATTGCCCGGGTCCTGAGCGGCATGCAGAGCCACCCAGTAGTCGCCGGGAGCTGGGTGCAGCTCCTCCAAACGGTGCCAGCGTTGACGGACGACGGCGGCCAGACCCTGGGGACCCTCCTTTTGCGAGAGGCTGCTAAAAACTGTCTCGCTCACCTCCAGTACGGGGACACCTGCCGCCTGGGCCTGGGCCACAAGGGAACGGGCGAAGTCGCTACGCAGCAGAGAAGGCGCCACCAGCAGCATCTCAACGGGGGCTTCTGTCTGGAGCGCCTCCGCCACCAGGCGAATACCTTCGATGAAGAAGCGACCGCTGCGCTCGCGCTCGTGGCGCTGGCGCAGGGCCCGGATCGCTTTAATACGTGGATTAGCGGGACTGGCAATCTGCATAAACCGGTCTCTACCGCAAGATAAAGCAAAGACGGCTCTTGCCTCTTCCAACCTTGCTTCGCTGCTGTCAGACGCGTGTTGTTGTCAGGCTGGTCCCGCTTATCATACTGTCTCTCCTCCAGAAAGGCAAGCCGTTCCAGCCAGTTCTCTCTCGATTGGCCAGAGAAGCCGTTGCCGGCAGCGCTGGCGACTGCACATGGCCTCTGGAGAGAGCTGAGGCCCGTGTGTGTCAGAAGCTGCGGAGACTGTGCTATAATGAGGTTGACTCGCAGGTCTCATCTCGTCTTCAGGCATGAAGAGGGGAATGCATCGTGTGAAACAGCGATCAACCAGGCAGCAGGAGAGCAGCCTAGAGCGACAGCAGCGGGAGTTGCTCCGTCACATCATAGATATCGGTGCCTCATTACGCCTGGGAATGGATACTGATACGCTGCTACAGCGCGTATCGGAAGCTGCCTGTAAGGCGCTCCGTTTTCGCTATTCGGCGCTCTATCTCAATAACGGGGCCGGCTTTTTTGAGGCGAGGGCCTCAGCGGGCCTCTCGCCGGAGCAGCATCGCTACCTGATCGAGCACCCCCTGCCCGAGGAGGCGGTCAACAAGCTGATCTGCGAGCGCTACCGCATCGGTAACTCCTACTTTGTACCCAAAGGCGACCCCATTTGGCGCGACGCAACCCTCGCCAGCTTCTTCATCATTGTCGATGATCGCGTCGAGGCCGTACCTCTGGACTCTACTCCGCTAGGCGAGCCGGATTTAGGCCCCGAATGGCAAGTTGAAGATCTGCTGATCGTGCCTCTGCGCGGTGCCGATAACTCTCTTCTTGGCTTTCTAACGCCCGATTCTCCCCTCAACGGCCTGCGCCCAACGCTGGAGATTCTGGAACTGTTCGAATTGTTTGCCAACCAGGCTGCAATTGTGATCGAAGGCACGCGGCTTTACGAAGAGCTGAAGCGGCACAGCGAAGAGCGGGCAGCCCTTGTCAAGATCGGGAGAGCCCTCTCGGCCCCTGACGACCCGGGGGACCTGCAGAGCATCTACCAGACCATTTATGAGCAAGTAGCGCCCATGATGCCCGTCGACGCTTTTTATATTGCCCGCTATGTCCGTGATGCCGAGGGCGAGAAGCTGGTAATGGAATTCTTAATCGACGATGGAGTCAGGTATCCTGCGGTCGAGTTCGGCCTCATTCTGCCGCAGACGCATGATATCCTCTTTCATGAGCCGGTTGGCCGACTCATAACAACCAGTCGAGAATTTCTTGAATTTGCCGGTCTCGCGGCGAGCGACGAAGGAGCGAATCTTCTTGGGAGCAACCGACCGGCGGAGTCGATTCTCTTTGTCCCGCTGCGCTATGGGGAAAAAGTGCTGGGACTGCTTTCCGTGCAGTCCTATCGGCCTCAGGCCTACACTCAGAGGCATCTGGAACTGCTGAAAGAGATTGGCATTCAGGCGGCCATAGCTATGAATAACGCGCAGCTCTATACAGAATTGCGTGAAGCTCTCAAGCAAGCGCAAGAATCCGAGCGCCTCAAGAATCACTTCCTGATGACTGCCTCGCACGAGCTGCGCACACCGCTGACGGCCATCCAGGGTTATCTGGAGCTGTTGGGGGATTTTGGGGAATCGCTGGATGAAGAGGCCAAAGCCCGTTTCATCAACAACGCGCGCCGGGCCTGTGAAGAGTTAGTCTTGCTGCTTGGCAATGTGATGGATGCCAGCCGCATTGACCAGGACCGTGTCATGCTCAAAATGGAGCCGGTGCAGGTTGTTCGTCCTGTCATGCTCATCCTGGAGATTCTGGAGCCGATCCTGGTGCGTGAGGAGAGGAGCATGTCCATTGAGGTGCCCGAGGATCTACAGGTGTGGGCGGATGATCTGCGGCTACGTCAAATTCTTCTCAACATCGTTGGCAATGCGCTCAAATACACCCCGGTGGGGTCGCCCGTCGCCATCTCGGCGCGACGTCTCAGCTGGGAAGAACTCTCTGGTCTCCCCTCTCTGGCGGGTCAGCACTGCCCGGCCAGGCCGCCGTCGGGCGCTTTTGCACTGATTGCGGTGCGTGACTGGGGACCGGGGATCTCGCGAGCAGATCAGGCGCGCCTCTTTACCAGGTTTATGCGCCTACCCAACGCTCTCAACAGTATGCAGCGCGGTGCAGGGTTAGGGCTATATCTCTGTCGTCAGCTGACCGAGGCGATGGGAGGCTCGATCTGGATGGAGAGCGAGGGAATTGCCGGCGAAGGCTCGACCTTCTACATCGCGCTGCCGCTCTATTCTGAGGAACAGTGTAACAAGGAGTGAGTTGTAGGTGACGAAGGAACGCTCTTTTGCAACAGTCAATGAGCACAAAACGAGCCTGGCCAGCGCTACGGCTTTGATGACCGCTGCAGGATACAGCCGTGCAGATATTCATATGCATACGAACCTTGGTGACGGTTGGGCCAGTCCAGCGCAGGTCATCAAGGAAGCGCGGCGTCGTGGATTGCGTCTTATCGCTATCACCGATCACGACCACCTCGAAGGGGCCTGGCGTGTGGCTGAGCTGCTTGCCAGGGAGCAGGCCATCGGTCAAGATGGAGACGGCCCGGAAGCGGCGACGCCTCTCGAACTGGTGATCGGGGTCGAGGTTACCACCCGTGATGGCCATCTCCTGGGACTCTTTGTAGAGAAGGCCCCTCGCGCCCAGCGACCGGTAGAGGAAGCCATCGATGAGATCAAAGCCCAAGGAGGACTGGTCATCGTGCCTCATCCCTTTGGGCGTCTGGTGCCCAGTTTAAGCCGCGCCAGGATCGAAGAGCTCCTCAACAAGGGCTACTGTATCGATGCTCTGGAGATGTACAATCCCTCGCCAGCAAACGCCTCGCAGCGCCATAGAGTACGCCTGGCTAACCAGCAATGGCGGCTGGCGGAGGTTGGTGGCAGCGATGCCCATTTCTGGCAGCACATTGGCGTGGCTTACACGCTCTTCCCCGGGCAGAGCGCAGAGGAGCTGCGTCAAGCTATTCTCCAGCGGCAGGCTGCACCTGGCGGTCAAGAGGTGCCAACGCCGCGCTTGCCGCTCGGCGTCTATGTGGCGCAATGTGCCTGGAGCTGGCTGGTCGATCCTCCTCGGCGTGCCTGGCGCGCGCGCCGCAATCACCAGAATCATCGCACCCTGGTGGTGCGGTAGGTACACATGGCTGAGCGTGGCTGAGCGTGGCTGAGCAGTGGTTGATCGGGGAGCTGGAGAGGGCTTTCTGCCAGGCCTCTGGGGCATGCTCTCAGCCCATACATACAGTCGAGCGGCTCGCTGCCGCGCCGCTCAGGGCGCTCAAAGAGGAGCGTTCTGCTCTCGCCCTTCTCCTCTTTATGAGTCTCTGCTCCTTTCTTATTTTTTGCATCATGTAGCCTTCTTCTGGACCCTGATTCGTCTCCGGCGCTTCGCGACCCGCGTCGCATCCAGTTGGGAGTTGGGGGCAGCCGGGTGATAGCCGGGTGGCAGCCGCTCCCCAGGGAAAGATAAGTGACCCCTCAGCCTGGTCAAGTAACATATAATAGAGGGTGATATTCGGCCAGCGGTAACCGCTACCCTAGAAAGAGAGTAAGCTTTCCATGAACTTATACGAACAATTGCAAGTCATTCATGAGCGCCTGAACAACATCGGGGCCCATGAAGATAGCATTGCCCTGGTAGAGAAGCTGCTCAAGCGTGCCGAACCCACCAGGTATGACCGGACTCAGATCTCGCAGATGCAAGTCTTAAGACACATGCTGCGCATGCCCGATGTCATCGATAATTACGATATCTATAACGATCTGCAAGAGCTAATGGGAGAGCACTCTGAGGTCGAACTGATGGCCCGCGAAGAGGCGGCGCCTCCAGCCTATGAGGACACGACGCGCCGGCCCAAGCCACGCTCCTACTATAAAGCGCGCAAGGCCAAGGAGAAGAAAAGCAGCTAGATCGCGATAAGAGCTGACTCTTCCCTTGGCCCTTTCTTTTCTGGGGGCTACTCGGAGCGTAACGGCGGCCAGTTGGCTGAACGGTGTAGTAGGGCCATCAGGAGGCCACCAGGAAGGAGGACCACAGCGAAGAGGGAGCGAAGGCCAGGACCTTGCAAGCTGAGGAGGCAGGTCAGATTCCCACCAAGGCGCAAGGCGAGTCAGGTTCTGGTTCCTTGCGCTGCAGGCTGCAGCGTCTGGCAACAGACAGGAACCTGCCGAAGACGCTTACGCTTCCGCTGGGGGAAGATGGCCTTGCCCCTCTGATGCCGATCTATCTGACAGGAGCCGTCGCTTAAGAAACTGGAGCTGCTGCTCTACTTGCTCGTCCCGATCAAGTCGTTCCAGCTCATGGTCCAGAGCATTGCCGCCAGCGGTCAGGAGAGGGGGAGAGAGAGGGCTGTCCAGCGTGCCCTGTTCGAGGAGAGAGTGCAAGGCGCTGGCGCGGGCTTCCGCTGTCAGGATCTTCTCCTGAGCGCGCTCCAGGGCAAGCTGCATTTCCGTCATCTCCGTACTCAGACCTGTGAGGGCTTCCTCAATACGGGCCTGGGCCTGAGCGGCGCTATAGCGAGCCTTCAGGACCTCTTTCTGGGTACGAAAGGCCTCCACTCGCATCCTCAGTCGCTGCTCCAGCTCAATCAGCTGTTCCTTTTGCGCACGCACCTGCCCCAGTTGTTGCTCATAGCTATTGAGCTGAGCCAGCAACAACTCACGGCGCTGCAGGACCAGGCGGGCCAGATCTTCACGATTAGCGCGAAGCGCATGAAAAGCCTTCTGCTCATAGCGCTCTGTCTGGCGCTGCAGCTCTGCCTGTTGAAGTTCCAGGCGTCTCTCGCTGGTAGCCACATCGGCGACGGCGCGACGAAGCTGCTGCAGCTGCTCCACTTGTTTCTGATAGGAATAATCGAGCACCTGCGCCGGGTCCTCTGCTCGCTCAAGGGCGGCCTTACTGCGGATGCGCAGCAGCAAGGCCAGGCGTGAAAGCAAGCCCATGACTGCCTCCTCTCGTGCTGCTTGCCGTCGGGAAGTCCCTGCTGGCTGTGCGCTTACTAATCTCTTGCTCGTACTATTGCTTGTTGGTCTTGCGCCCCAGGTGGTGGTGCTGCTCTCGCCTGCCAGACGGTACTGCGCCGCCAGACCTCCAAGATACCGCTGTCGACATGATATCACAAACGAGGCTACCAGGCTCCCTGGAGCCTGGGAAAACTGTCGGCCTCTTCCTTCCCCCCTCTTGACATTTGCGCGAGGAGGGGCTATAATAAATGCCGTCAAGAGTGAGACGCGGGCTTGGTGTAGCGGTAACATGCAACTTTCCCAAAGTTGAGATCACGGGTTCAAATCCCGTAGCCCGCTCCAGGTTTCCTGTGAACGCCCCGCACTGCGGGGCGTTCCTTTTGGCTATCTCTCTCCTCTACCAGCCTCCCATAACTCGCGAGCTTTTTGCTGAGTCATGGTCGCAGAGGCGGCTCCTCACCTGGTCTCAGCTGCCTTGCTGGCGCCGCTCCTCCAGAGCACGCTGCATCTGCTGCATATCGCGTGCCACTGTGCGCAGACCCAGGAGGCAGATCAAGCCAGCCAGCAGCAAGGCGCTGGGGGCGGTACTCAGCAGAGCGAGGTGGAGAGAACTGTGCTCCTTCAGCAAGCCGATTAGCGCCGGGGCAGAGGCATCGCCAAGCAGATGGGCGAGCAGCAAGGCGAGGCCCAGAGCTGTGGCGCGCACTTCTGGCAGCACTACATCCTGGATAACGGCATTCAATGGGCCAGTACAGAAATTGAGGGCCACGCCAGCCACAAAGAGCGTTGCCACGAAGAGGGAGAGCTGGTGGAAGAGGAGAGCCAACAAGGCTAGCGGTGCTCCAATCAGGAAGCCCAGCGTAGCCACCAGCAAGCGCCCCTGGAGGAAGCGGCGCTGGGCGCGATCTGCCAGCAGGCCCCCAAGCACTGTACCGACCAGACCGCTCCCGACCAGGAGCGCGCCCGCCAGCAAGCCCGCCTGGCTCAGGGTGAGGTGAAAATCCAGAAACAGGTACGTTGGCAGCCAGGCTGAGGTTCCCCCAATCGTAAAGAAGCTGCAGATGAGGGCGCCCAAAAGCACCCAATAGGTAGGAATGCGCACAATAGCTCGGGCCTGGCGCCAGAAATCGCTGCTCAGACTGGCATGGCCCTCGGCCACCAGTGCCGACGAAGAGGCCTCAGATCGCCCTTGTGTCTCCTGTGCCTCCTCCTCCTCAAACGAGCCACGGGCAGGCTCATGGAGGC
Organism: Thermogemmatispora onikobensis; assembly: GCF_001748285.1. Lineage (NCBI taxonomy): Bacteria > Bacillati > Chloroflexota > Ktedonobacteria > Thermogemmatisporales > Thermogemmatisporaceae > Thermogemmatispora > Thermogemmatispora onikobensis. Next base: position 94,834 of record NZ_BDGT01000017.1, read on the forward strand.
GCCAGGCCAGGAAAGCCACCACCAGCCCTGGCAGCCCGACCACATAGAAAGCCCAGCGCCAGCCGAGTGTATCGGCGATCAAGCCGCCGATTACGAAACCCAGCGCCGAGCCGATCAACGTCGCCGCCGCCCAGTAGGAAAGCACACGCCCACGTTGGGCGGGAGGGAAATAGTCACCCAGCAGCGAGAGCGAAGCGGGCGCATAGCCAGCCTCGCCGATCCCAAGGACCGAGCGCGTGATGAAGAGCTGGATGAAGTTTCGGGTCAACCCCGTAATGGCGGTGGCGAGGCTCCAGAGGCCGACGCAGAGACTGACGATGTTCTTGCGCAGCGTGCGGTCAGCCCAGATACCCAGCGGCAAGGTGGTCAGTCCATAGACAAGCAAGAAAGCTGAATTCAGGAGCCCGGCCTCGAAATCGCTGATCTGCAGATCGTGCTGGACCCGGGGGAGGATCGCCGGTAGAATATAGCGATCGGCGTAATTGAGCATATTAATCACTAATAGAACGACCAGAGCAAAGCGTGCCTCGGCGCGTGTGGGCCGCCGTAGGCGCTGACCTCTAGAGGCCGGGGTGACGGCGGTCATATATCGGTGAACTCCTTTCGTTCTCTTCAGAGCGAAATTGCTAACGTAGAGATGCACAGTAATAGCACAACAGGACAGCGAGCAGCCCCAGCAGAGGACAAAAAAGAAAGAAAAAGTGAAGAAGAGCAGAGCAGGCAGAAGATCCTCTCTCCTGCCTGGCGTTCGACCGACTCGCAGGCGCTCAAGCCGCCAGGTTCACTGCTGTCCCCTTTTTGCCAGAGCCACTTCGACCTCCGACGAGTGCACACGGGCGAGGCAGAGACATGAATCTCATCTGTCTGACAGACAATAAGATCTCGTCTACCGACCTGCTCGTGCGCTCCCCTGGCATCGAAGAAGGCTATTCGCTTAGATGATACGTTGCCAGACCAACTTTGTTGCACAGCAAGATTGCTCACCGCTTCGGGCCAGATCTTGCAACCCTCTTGAAGACCCGCACGTCTTATCAGTGAAGTAAAAAGGGTACATGAAGACTCAGCTTGAGACAAGTCCGTGGCCGTTTCATGATTGAAAAGTAAAGGCGTCTTCTGTTGTATACTCTTCAAGAAGAGGGGTAAGAAGCAGAGAGCCGCTTTCCGCGAGTGAGAACGCTGACGCTCGTTGGCTGGCGTGGTTTGGTCTAAGCAGAAAGGAACAACATGCTAGAGACACTGATCCAGTTCCTTCTCGATCATATGCTATTGAAGGCGCATCCAATAGTTATTTATAGTATTGTGGCTCTATTTCTTCTCTTGGAAAGCTGTGGAATTCCGGTGATCAACAGTACGCTCTTGCTCCTCACCGGGGCGCTGGTCACGCTTGGCCATCTAGACTTCTGGCCATTGGCAGGGGCGGCGCTGTTTGGGAGCTGTGCGGGGGCCTGTCTGGCCTACTGGATCGGCGAACGAGGAGGGCGTCCGGCGCTGATGCGGCTGATGAAATTCCTGCGTATCGATGAGAGCAAAGTGAATGTGGCGGAGGGCTGGTTTCAGCATGCGGGGGTCTGGATGATCTTCCTCTCGCGGATCACCCCTTACGTGCGACCCTTTGCCTGCTTTCTGGGAGGGATCTCGCGCCTGAACTATCGGCGCTTCCTCCTGGCCATGTTGCTTGGCTCCCTGCTCTGGTGCGTGGTGATCATTCGCGTCGGCATGGTGCTTGGAAAGCATTGGCGCTGGGGCGTGGCCCTGATCCAGCAATATACCCTACCGGCCTGTCTGATCTTAGTGGCAGTCATGGTACTCTCGCTTGCCATAAGCCGTCTGCTGCAGCGCAAGCTCAGGAGGCGTTTCCTGCAAGAGCGCTCGCAGCAAGAAGAGGCCGAGCGTCAGCTGCTCAAGGTCCAATGACTTGGGGAGAGCGGGTTTGAAGAAGAAGGAGAAGAGAACAGGGCAGTCCTTGCTTCCCGGATTGCGGGCGTTACCGGGCGGGAAGGAAAGGACTGCCTGTGACTCCTTAGAGATGAACCACTGTCAAGCCGAAGATATCGCCGGCGGCGCGGATCTCTTCAAGGGCCCAATCGGGGATCGGGTCGTCGACTGAGATAATCATCAGGGCAATATCGGGCTTGGTGCCGGGGCGACGTGGACGAGGAGCGCGCTCGATCGGTCCGACATCCATATGGCGGATATTGACCCCGGCCTTGCCCAGGATAGTGCCCACGCGCCCAATCATACCAGGTTGATCGGGATTGTGGCAGAAGAGAATATAGCCCTCGGGCACGAACTCTGTCCAGTAGCGCCCCACCCGTACGATACGTGGCTCTCCATGCATGACCGTCCCGCTGAGCAGCTCGACCCGCTCAGCCTCGCTCTCGCCCTGACCAGCGAAAGAAGCTCGGCCATTGACATCCAAGACGCGCAGCGTCACCAGATTAGCGAACTCGCTGGACGTTGGTGACTTCTGCTCCGTGATCTCCAGGCCGCGCTGCTTGGCCAGCAGAGGAGCGTTGATCATATTGACATGCGCGTCCGAGATTGGTTCCAGCAAGCCCTTGATGAGAGCGGCCTGGAGCGGGCGCAGGTCGTAAGCCGTAATCTCGCCGCTGTAAGACAGCTCGATGCGATGAAGGGGACCTGGCTGAAGCTGGGTATAGAGGCGCCCCATTTTCTCCAGCAGTGTCATATAAGGCTGAAGGACCTGCAGGGTCTCGGGCAGAATGAGCGGGGCATTGACCGCGGCGCGTGGGAAGCCACCGCGCAGGACCGTCACAATCTGTTCGGCCACATCGAGCGCCACCCCGACCTGAGCCTCCTCGGTGGAAGCGCCCAGGTGAGGAGTAGTCACCACCTGCTCATGGCTGACCAGCTCCCGCAGCAGGGGATGGTCGCGAATCGGCTCCTGGCTAAACACATCGAGCGCGGCGCCGGCCAGGCGCTGCTCTTTGAGTGCCTGCAGCAGGGCCTCCTCATCGATGAGGCCGCCGCGCGCGCAGTTAATCAGGCGAGCGCCGGGCTTCATCAGACTCAGCTCATGAGCGCCGATCAGGCCACGTGTCCCAGAGGGGCCACTGGTCAGGGAGGTATGGAGTGTTACAAAGTCGGAGCGACGCAGCAGGTCCTCGAGGTTCGTCATTTGCACGCCCAGCTTACTGGCCTGTTCTGTCGAG
>NZ_BDGT01000018.1 GCF_001748285.1 Thermogemmatispora onikobensis
TTGCGCATCCTGATGAGCTGCCCCGATCAAGTGGTCAGCCGCGATCAGCTTCTCTCTTCAGTCTGGAATGATAATGAGAATAATAGTAATATTGTTGATGTTTACATTGGCCGTTTGCGCAAAAAATTAGAGCCGGATGCGGCTCACCCACGCCATATTATTTCTGTGCGCCGTATCGGATATAAGTTTGTCAGTAAGTAAGGAAAAGGGGGGAACGTGGTGAAATCGGCCTCTCGCCGCTCTCGGGTAAAGGAGCGTGCGCCTGCCGGGACCGAAGTCCGGCAGGTACGCGACGTTGACGGCGTTGACCAGCCTGATCAGTTGTTGTCTGAGGATCAAGCACGGATGCAGGGAGGAAGGGCAGGGAGGAAGAAGGTGGTGCGTGAGCGGCATCCGTCCGAGCAGGGGGGGCGGGCGGATATGGAGCTGTTGGCGGACTGTGCCGGGAAGGCGCTGGCGGCCACGACTGATGTCGCCTTTCTTCTAGACAGCTGTTTTCGCCTCCGTGCCTTCAATCCTGCAGCGGCGGCTCTCTTAAGCTGGGAAGGGGCTGCCACCATTGGCCAGGGCTGTGCCCAGGTACTCAGGTGTCGCAACCTGGATCATATGCCGCTCTGTGGCACCTCTGGCTGTCCGCTGGTGCGTGTCTTGCAGGGAGGGCAGCCGCTTGCCAACGAAGAAATCATTCTTGGTCCCGAGACTGTGCAGGGTTGGGAAGCCTCGGTCAGTGTCACTCCTATCGAAGCTGTCGATGAGCGCTATGTCTTCTTCCTGGCGCGCGATGTCTCTGCGCTCAAAATGGCCAATCGCATGCGAGAGCACTTTGTATCGATGGTCTCGCATGAGCTACGTACGCCGCTCAACTCCGTGCATGGGTTTATCGAGCTGCTCTTGCGCGGTCAGATGGGACCTTTGAACGATACCCAGCGTGAATACCTGGGCTACGCCAGCGAGGCTTTGCAGCAACTACTCTCGCTGGCCGAGGATGTCCTCTTCATGGCACGTTCCGATGCTGGCCATTTTGAGATCCGGCTCCAGCAGGTGAACGTTGAGGTCCTCTCTCAACAGGTTCTGGAAAGCTTGTTACCGCTGGCGCGCAAGGCTGAGATCGTCATGAGCAAGGAGATAGAGCTGCCTGCTCCGCTCTTGCATGCTGATCCGCAGCGCCTTAAGCAGGTACTCTCTAATCTGCTGGGGAACGCCATTAAGTTCACCCCACCGGGGGGAACGGTGGTCCTACGCGCCCGTCCTGATCCCGATGATCCTCAGATGGCGCTGCTCTCCGTGAAAGACACTGGCTTTGGTATCGCGCCCGAGGATCAGCCTCATGTCTTTGAGCGCTTCTATCAGGCCACGCACAGTATGCAGTCCCGTATGGGGGGCTATGGGCTGGGGCTGACGATTGCCCGCCTCATCATTGAACAACATGGAGGAAGGATCTGGTTTGAAACGGTCCCGAATCGGGGTACCACCTTCTATTTCACCCTCCCTCTCTATCGCGAACAGACAGTGCTAGAAGGAGGGAGAAGCGATAACAGCTAGCCAGGCGGGAGATTTATTCGCCGCACAGCCTGCTTCTCTGAACGAGGCTGGAAAAGGTGCAGGTGAGGCGTTGGAACGTGCTCACTGCCAAAGCGAGTTCTGAACGGCTCCGTTCGATGGTCCCTCTGCTCCCTGGGGGCCGCTGGTTGGTTCTCGATAGGCGTTATTCTTCGAGAGCCGATCGGCCAGGCGCGTTGGCTCGGGCAGGCGATAGCCGCGGCAGCAGGAGAGGACATAGTGGATGCTTGTCTCCAGGCTGATCCGGTGGCCGAGAGAGATGATCATTGGCTTGGCGTGCTCGCGTGTGCGCACGGCGGCGCCGATGATCTCTCCATGATCGCGCAGGGGAATCCAGGAGCCAACTGTTTCGCCTAGCTCCTGCTCGTTGTAGTGGCCACGCAGGACCGATTTGGCGCACCCAATTGTGGGAAGGTCCAGCCAGAGGCCCAGGTGGGAGGCAATGCCCAATCGGCGCGGGTGAGCAATTCCCTGGCCGTCGACCATGATCAGATCTGGCTCCTGTCGCAGCAGATGGAGCGCTCCCAGCACGCAAGGCAGCTCACGGAATGAGAGCAGGCCCGGGATATACTCCATGCGTACTGGCTCCTCGTAGACATGTTGCTCCTCTAGCTCCAAGGAAGGATAAGAGAGAAGAACAGCAGCGGCGCGCGCCAGGCCATTATTTTCATTGATCGCCAAATCGACGCCAGCAATGTGCTGGATCTGGGACGGCAGGCGATCCTCGCGGATCACCCGGCTGGCAAGCTCTTTCTGCAGAGCGATGGCCTGCTCTGGTTGCAGGTTCCACTCGTGCAGGGGGCGTACTGCTCGCATGGGCTATCGTGCCTCCGCAATGAAAATCATGCGCGGGCTTTGCAGTTCGTAGGGGGCCATCTCATAATTGCCGTAGACATCCTTGACGACAAAACCCGCCTGCTCTAGCATCAATTCCAGCTCGCTGCGCTCGAAGAGGTAAAACGTGGTGCGGGTAACTGTGCGCCGCACCGTTTCCCCCTGGCAGTACTGATCATAGAAGTGGACCAGCTCCAACATGTGGCGAGTGTTGGACGCGGCAGGAGAAACGAAATGGGTTAAAAGACTGCCATCCTCGCATGTCCAGGTCCCCTGATGCAGAAGCTGCCCACTTAGATTTTCCATCGCGCGAGCATCGGCGTTGCTGAGATCAAGAATGAGTGTGGCGCCGGTCACCAGGTGAGCGCGTAGTAAGGCCAGTGCTTGCTGCTGATCTTTGCGTGTGGTCAGGTGGGCGAAGGAGCCGAGTGCGATAAAAGCCAGCCGAAAGCGCTGCTCCAGGTGTAAGGCGCGCATATCCTGCTGCACCAGCGTCACTCGTGACAGAAGGCCCTCCTGGGCCAGCCGCTGGCGTGCACGTTCCAGCATCTTGGCCGAGATATCGACCCCGGTCAGCTCGTAGCCTTCGCGCGCCAGTGGTAGAAGCAGGCGACCGCTGCCGCAGGCCACCTCCAGCAAAGGACCGTAGGGGCCGCACAGCTCGGCGAAGTCCCGATAGAGGTCCAGGTCCTCCAGGAAGTGGGCATGCTCGATATCGTAAAAAGCTGCAAAGGCATCGTAATCGTTCACTGTATCTCTTTGCATAAGAAGATCCGCTCCGCATGGCTCGGCGATGGGCGCTTGCCTCTAGAATACTCTCCCGATGATAGCACGGTGGCAAAAGAGCCGCAAGAGGGGAAAAAGCGGAGAGGCAAACAAGGTCTGCCGGGGCGGGGTGACCACAAGCACAAGGAAGGAGCTGAGGCGCCATGACCTCTCTTCTCGCCTGCCGGCAGCAGGCTAGCAGACCGTGCTGGTGAGGTCCTCGACAATGGGCGGCTCTGGAACCGGGAAAGGCTAAATCCCATCCGCCGAGGTGATGCGGTCGAGGGTGGGCAGGGTCTGAGTAGCGAAAGTCAGATGAACATCATAGATTGCCAGGTCGCGCCAGACCGTGACGGTGAAATGGTAGGGGTCCAGCTCATTCACTGAGAATTCAGAGACCGTGCCGAAGCGCTGATCTTGCGCGCGTGCGAGCTGAAGATAGCCATCCAGATCCAGATGCTGCCCTTTCACTGTGGCGTTGCTTGCCAGCTCGATATAGGCTAATTGATACTGCTGCTGTTGGATAGCCGTGTAATAATCCTGCACGACCGTGCGGTGGGCCGTTTCGAGCGTGGCAGGCGAGACGTTCTGTGCGAGGCCCTGGGTGAGGTTCTGGCTGGCCTGTTGGAAGGCAAGGAAGGCGGCGAGGCCGCAGCTGACCAGACTGGCTACGATGAAGAAGGTGATGGCCAGCGGCAGCCACCACGGTTGCTGACGGGTCAAACGCGGAGCCGGAGGAGCTGGTAATGGTCTTGGAAGCGGCGCAGGACCGCCATAGGGCGGAGGAGGAAATGGCGCCATACTCATGCCGGCGGGAAAAGCCATCGATGGGGGTGGAGGGAACCAGGTCGGAGGCACCATGTTCGGCGCGCCGGACCAGGGTTGCGGGCCTGGCGCTGCGGGAGGCCACGGAGAAGCGAGTGGTGACTGCTCGGGCTGATTCTGTTGCTGAGGATCTGATTGCATTGAACCTTATCCTCCTGCTCCTGATGAGCCAGATAGCTAGTAGCAGGATTTCAATCAAGCCTCTCCCCGTAGGGCAAGATAAGTATAATGGACCTGGGTATAGTTGGCAAGATCGCAACGCTGTTTCCCGGGCTGTACCCTGTAACAGCTTGCCTGGCCTCCACCCACAAGTGCCTGCCTGAGCGTGCCGCACAGCGAAAGGAGGAGTCTGCCCGGCGGCCAGCAGCGCTCTTGCGCAGGCCAGGAAAAGCGGGCAATTCCCCTTGACGCTCCCTGAGCTGAGGAGCTGGGATCGGCGAGGAATTGCCCGCTTTCCTTGATGCTGCGATGCTGCGCGCTTCAAAGGTAACCCACGGGCCAGCGTCACAGTGCGACGAACGTGACAGGCCCGGGCCTGACCTACCTATTTATCCTTTTCAGACTTGCTCAAAGCGGCCTGGGCGGCGGCCAAACGGGCCACTGGCACCCGGAAGGGCGAGCAGCTCACATAATCGAGGCCAACCTCATGGAAGAACTCGATGCTGCTCGGATCGCCACCGTGCTCGCCGCAGATTCCGAGCTCAATCTGCGGATTGGCGGCGCGTCCCTTCTCCGCCGCCATGTGTACCAGCTGACCCACACCGTCGCGGTCGATCGTCTGGAAGGGGTTCACTGGCAAAATCTTCACCTTTTCGGGCAAGCCAGGAGCCTCCAGACCGTCGACATACTTCATCAAGAACTTGCCTTCGGCGTCGTCGCGGCTGAAGCCAAAGGTTGTCTGCGTCAAATCGTTGGTACCGAAGCTGAAGAAATCGGCCACCGTCGCGATCTGATCGGCGGTCAGCGCGGCGCGCGGCAACTCGATCATCGTACCAAACTTATACTCGACCGCGGAGCCGGCCTCTGCCGTAATCTCCTTGGCCACAGCCTCTAGCTGGCGGCGCACCTCGCGCAGCTCGTTCACATGCCCGACCAGCGGGATCATGATCTTCACCTGTGGCTTCTTCCCCGTCTTGCGCGCCACCTCCAGCGCGGCCTCCAGGATCGCGCGCGTCTGCATAATGGTAATCTCCGGGAAGAGCAAGCCCAGGCGGCAGCCACGCAGGCCGAGCATCGGGTTCATCTCGCGCATCGCGGCCACAGCATCGAGCAGGGCCTTCTTCTCCTTGAGCGCCTCTGGATCGGCGCCAGTGGCCTCCAGGCGAGTCACCTCGACCAGCAGCTCCTCGTAGTTCGGCAGGAACTCGTGGAGTGGCGGATCGATCAGGCGGATCACCACCGGATAACACTCCCCGGTGCGCGGATTGACCATTGTCTCAAAGATCCCGATGAAGTCGCTGCGCTGGAAAGGCAGCAGCTGGTCGAGAGCGGCTTGGCGCTCCTCGGCGGTCTTCGCCAGGATCATCTTCTGCACGATGGGCAGGCGTTCCTGCTCCATAAACATATGCTCGGTGCGGCAGAGGCCGATACCCTCGGCGCCGAACGTTACCGCGCGCTGAGCGTCGCGCGGGTAGTCGGCGTTGGCCCAGACCCCCAGCTTGCGGATGCGGTCCGCCCAGCTCAGGAGCTTCTGCAGCTCGGTCTCTTTTTCGAAGTCCGGCTCCACCGTGGGGATCACCCCGGCAAAGACCTCGCCGGTGTCGCCATCGATAGAGATCTCATCGCCCTCGCGGATGACCACATCGCTGCCGACCACGCGGAAGAGCTTCTCTTCCTCGTAGACGCGGATTCCCTCACAGCCGGCTACACATGGCAGACCCAGGCCGCGGGCCACCACCGCGGCATGGCTGGTAGCGCCGCCACGGGCCGTCAAGATCCCCTTAGAGACGAGCATTCCGTGGACATCGTCGGGGCTGGTCTCTGGACGAACCAGGACCACTGGCACGCCAGCCTTTCCCAACTCCTCAGCGCGATCGGCATCGAAGACCGCTTTACCCGCGGCGGCGCCGGGTGAAGCATTCAAGCCGCGGGCCAGAAAACGCCCCTCCTGGTGAGCGCGCGCCTTCGCCTCCTCATCAAAGCGTGGCAGCAGCAGCTGATAGATCTGGGTTGGATCGGAGCGGCGGATGGCCTCCTCCTCGCTGATCAGCCCTTCCTCGACCATGTCCACAGCAATCTTCACCGCTGCCCTGGCCGAGCGCTTGCCCGAGCGTGTCTGCAGCATATAGAGCCGGCCACGCTCCACCGTAAACTCCATATCCTGCATATCGCGATAGTGCCGCTCCAGACGGCGGGCGATCTCCTGGAACTGCTCATAGACCTGGGGCAGCTCCTCCTTCAGGCGGTTGATCTTCGAAGGTGTGCGGATGCCAGCCACCACATCCTCACCCTGAGCGTTGAGCAGGTACTCGCCGTACAGCTCCTTCTCACCGGTGCTTGGGTTGCGTGTGAAGGCCACGCCGGTACCGCTGTCATTGCCCATGTTGCCAAAGACCATGCTTTGCACATTGACAGCGGTGCCCAAATTGTGAGGGATCTTATTAAAGTTGCGGTAATCGATGGCCCGCTTATTGTTCCAGGAGGCGAAGACTGCCTCAATGGCGCGTTTGAGCTGCTCGTAGACGTCGGTGGGGAAGGGCTGACCGGACTGACGTTCGGCAATCTGCTTAAACTCGGTCACCAGCTCCTTGAGAGCTGAAGCCGGCAGCTCTGCGTCGCTCTTGGCCCCTGTGCGCTCCTTATACTCATCGAGCTTCTGCTCGAACTCGCGGGGATCGGCATCGAGCACAATCTTACTGAACATCTGGATAAAGCGTCGGTAGGCATCGTAAGCGAAGCGCTCATCGCCGGTTTGCTCTACCAGCCCCTGAACCGTCTCATCGTTGAGGCCCAGGTTCAGCACTGTATCCATCATGCCTGGCATTGAGAACTTCGCGCCCGAGCGCACGGAGACGAGCAGAGGATTGTGGCGATCGCCAAAGGTCTTGCCGGTCTGTTGCTCGACGATACGCAGAGCGGCCAGGGCCTGTTCCCACATCCCCGGTGGAAACTGCTTACCAGCATCGTAGTAGGCATTGCAGGCTTCAGTTGTGATAGTGAAGCCTGGAGGGACTGGCAAGCCAGCCTTTGTCATCTCGGCGACGCCTGCCCCCTTGCCGCCGAGCAAGTCGCGCATGCTGGCGCTGCCTTCAGTGAACAAATAGACCCACTTGCGCGGCGATTGCTTGACCACCTCTTCAAAGGGCGTTCCCTGGGGCTGCCCTCCTGTGATTGCTTGCGTCACGAAATACTCCTCCCAGTTGATAGAATACTCAGGATCTATAGAAGCCGAATCACGACGCCAGGGGAATCCTCCTCATAGAGGATGGGTAGGACGTAGCGCTGCAAGCAACCGGGTCGGCGCTGACCCGCGCCGCTGGATTGCGCTGGAGAAGGCGCGTGTTCAGTCGGCTGGTCAATCAGGCGCTGGTAAAGATTCTTCCCCTGGCCCAGCGCAAGACACGGCGGGCACGCTGCACATGGTCGTTGGCCTCGGAGGCGCTAATGACCTCATCGGCCTCCTCGGGGGGCGTATCGGCATAAAAGGTTTCGGGATGGAAAGGAGTGAGAGCCTCCATATCGTGCAGGATCTCCGTTGGTGCACCGACGCGCTCGCCCAAGGCTCGCAGATCATGGTTATAAGGGGAACGACGTCCGAAAAGGAGCAGGCTCACTGCCTGGGTGGCTTTCTCAGCCACCTGGTTACAGTAATCGACGCAGGCGAAGTGCCGACCGAGGTTCAGCTCCAGGCTTGCGGTGGCCATGTCCTGGGCGGCCTCGGCGAACAGAGCCAGGGCCCCCTGCAAGTCGCCTCTTGCAGGCTGTGTGGTCTCTGTCTCCTCCTCGTCCTCTGTCTCCGCCTCCGCTCCATCTCCTTTGTTGCTCTGGCGCCCCGTTCCTCTGTTGGCTGGCGTTGAGCTGCCCTCTTCCCTGGTGTGGAAGGGAGGAGCCTGCTCCGACTGCTGCGGGCTGACGCCTTCCAGCAGCAGCCGCTCCAGATCCTCCTCAGGCTCATGTGGTTGAGGGGCGTCACCCGCTGTGTGGCGCTCTGACATCTGAGTAAGCTCTCCCCAGTGCCCGCCCAGGGGCCAGCGAGCGCCCCGGGCGGCTTATTCTCTTAGCTCAAACGACCTGTCCCCTGCCCGTAACGTACCAGGCTTTCCGCTTATCGATACCTCTGTGTGTTTCTCCTCTATATTAGTCCTGTCAGCGCGTGGTGTCAATGCAGCTTCACCAATCATTGATAGAGAAGAGCGAGAGTGGTCTCTGCCGGCCTCCTGCCGGGCTATTCCTGCTGCTCGTGTCCCCTCTCGTCCTCCGCCTGGCGGCGAGCCACCACCGCTGGTAGAGATGGGCTGCGCTGGAAAAACTGGCTGAAAAAGCTGGCCTGTTGACTCGTGAGAGGGAGAAGGAGAGAGCGAGGTGGTGGCTCCTGTGGGTCTGATGAGTGGGGAGCATCTCCTCAGCACCTACTGGCATGTTCTATTCACCGGGCGTTCCTGCTATACTAGGTATACATATGCATGCTTTTAGCAAGGTCAGTGAAGGTGGCGAGGGCGCATTAACTGCTGGTAACGCTGATGTCGCCGCTGTCGCAGAGGCCCGGAGAGAAAGAGTACATGTCAGCATGACAGAGAAAACGCCTGCGCATTCGCAGAGAGCCGGCCCTGAAACGTTTGCCGATGCTGAGAGTGCCCTGGCCTTAAGCAGGCTCTATGAGCGGTTCAGTCGGCCAATTCACTCCTATATTTATCATCTCTTGGGGAACCGTGAGGACGCCGATGATATGACGCAGGAGGTCTTTATCCGAGCCTGCCTGGCCTGGGATCATCTGCATGACCGTGAGAACCTGAGCGCCTGGCTCTATCGTATTGCGACCAATCTCTGCGTAGACCTCTTGCGCAGGCGGAAACGTATTGCCTGGTGGCCTCTCTCCCTGAGTAGTCATCAGGGCGACCATGATGAAGGCTCGATCTCTGAGGAGTTTACTCTGTTGCTGGCTGATAGCGGAGGCATCCCCGAAATCGTAGAGCGCGAGCATATCCGTGCCGCGCTGGCGGCGATGCCGCTGGACTATGCTATCGCGCTCGTGCTGAACACCGTTCAGGGCCTTCCCTATCAAGAGGTTGCTACCATCATCGGAATCTCCCCCAATGCTGCCGCAACACGCATATCTCGGGCAAAGAAGATGTTTATCGAACGTTACACGCGAATCGAGCGAGAGCATCTGAAGGGGGAGGAGCGCCGGCGATGAGTGAGGCGATGCACGAATCTGATTTGCCGCCGTTACCCCTGGCTCGTGAGCGCGGGCTGCAGGTCTGCGAAACCATCCAGCTCTACCTGGCCATTCTCGATGACTTGGACCTTGAGCAAGCGCAGGCGGTGCTGGAGCATGTCTACGATTGCCCATCCTGCTTGCGGGCCTATCGTCTCTTGAGCCAGGCGACGCAGCTGCTGCGGAGTAACCTGGAGCAAACACGTCCCTCAGCGCGCGTCGACCGGGCTGTCTATCAGGCGATTGCGGCTCGTTGGGGGGTGCCAGCCGCTACCTCTCGGGAGGACGGGGCAGGAGCGTTCCGCAAGCAGGCCGAAGTATCTCGTACTCAGCCGAACCGCCGGGTGTGGCGATCCCCAATCCGTCCCTCTTCTGTGCGTCGCCGCCTCTTACTCTTGCCGGCAGTAGCGGCCCTGGTGCTGCTGGTCCTGGGGGCCTCTCTGGGGGTAAGCGCCATCTGGCGACCGTCGCAGGCTTTTGCCTTGCCGGCGGGGCTCTCCTGGAGTGGCTATGTCCTCTATCATCGTCAAACCAGGATGAGTGATGAAGGGCGACCTTATCGCGTCGAAACCTATCACAACCTGGGAACCGGTGAGTTGCACGTGGAGGCCACCATGCCTGGTCAGCTGGATGTAGTGCTGATCAGCGATGGGAAGATGGTCCTTGGACTGGACATGATGCATCACGTGGTGCAGTGGAATCCTGCCCGTTGGACTGTCCAGGACACGGCCTTTGATCTTGAGCAATTGCGCCACGATCTTCAGCAGGGTAGGGCCCACTATCTTGGTCAAAGCCGATTACAAGGGCAAACGGTCTACCGTATCTGGCTGCCCAGTGGCTATATTTTGGTGCTGGATCAGCACTACCATCCGGTCAACCTCCTGTATGCCGATGGTGCTCAGCAAGGTCAGCCGGTGTACGACAGTCTGCGCTTGCTGACGGAAGACCAGGTCTCTGAACGCCTCTGGGACATGCACCCCCCCGCGGACTTTCTGCCGGGCCACCTTCCCGCTGAGCCTTGACCTCACCTCATTCTTGCTTGCTTGCTTGCTTGCTTGCATCGATTCGAAACGGGAGGCTACAATGGGAAAACGGAGGAGCAGCAGGGCCTTGCGAAGGGTGGCTGTTCCAGCGATGAAGCAACTCGAGAGGCTGCACTGGCAGCAGGAGCAAGCATCATGGCAACAGAACCAGTGCCTGTGATTGTCGGCGCGGCACGCACCCCGACAGGGAAATTCTTAGGGGCGCTTGCGAACTTTACGGCCCCCCAGCTGGGGGCAATTGCGATCAAGGAAGCGGTGCGTCGTTCGGGCATCGCTGTCGAAACCATCGATGAAGTGATTATGGGCAATGTGGTCTCGGCGGGCGTAGGCCAGGCCCCGGCGCGCCAGGCAGCAATCGGGGCTGGCCTGCCAGTTGAGATTCCTGCCTTTACTGTCAACAAGGTCTGTGGGTCTGGCCTCAAGGCTGTGATGCTGGCAGCTCAGGCCATTCGGGCAGGCGATGGGCACGCCTTTGTCGCCGGCGGCATGGAGAGTATGTCGAATGCCCCCTATCTCCTACCGAAAGCGCGCACTGGCTACCGCATGGGCCATGCTGAGCTGGTGGACGGCGTGATTCACGATGGTCTCTGGTGTGCCTTCGAGCACGTCCATATGGGGAACGAGGCAGAGGTCATTGCCGAGACCTTTGGGATCTCCCGTGATGAGCAGGATCGGTTCGCACTTGCCAGCCATCAGAAAGCAGCAGCAGCTACAGCCGCTGGCCGCTTCAAGGACGAAATTGTCCCGATCGAGGTCAGGCAGAAGGGCACCAGTCTCTTCGTTGAAAGCGATGAGCCGATTCGCCCTGACACCTCGCTGGAGGCCCTGGCCAGGCTCAAGCCGGCTTTCCAGGAGCAGGGCACGGTCACGGCTGGTAATGCTCCTGGACTCAGCGATGGAGCCTCGGCGACGGTGGTGGTGGAGCAAACCCTTGCTCATGAGCAGGGCTTGCCCGTGCTGGCGCGTGTTATTGGCTATGCCTCGGCTGCCATTACGCCACGCTATATCTTTGCAGCCCCAACACGCGCTGTCAAGCGGCTACTGGAGCTGACCGGTTTGCAGCTGAGCAACTTCGATTTGATCGAGGTGAATGAGGCTTTTGCTGCTCAAACGCTGGCCAATGGGAAAGAACTTGGTTGGGACTGGAACCGGGTCAATGTGAACGGGGGGGCGATTGCTCTTGGTCATCCTATTGGCTCCAGCGGTTCGCGCATCTTGATTACCCTCATCTATGAGCTGCGGCGCCGTGGCGGTGGGCGGGGCCTGGCGACACTCTGCCTGGGCGGCGGCGGCGCTGTGGCCCTGGCCGTTGAGGTCTCGTGAACGGCACCAGCCTGCATGTGGTCTCCACTCCGCTCCTCGTCTGTTCTGTCGACTACTAGGACCAGGATGGGCGAGGAGCAGGAGGAGCGCTAGTCAGTTTGGCCGCTTGATCTGGCCAGGCCTGCGCTGAGGCCGGCAGACCTCCCCGCTGAGACGATTCCCCTCCTCCTCTCTCCCCTTTTTGTCACTGCAATGCTTAATTTTTTTGCTACTCTTCTTCCTCTACCTTCCAAGCGTCCTTTGTTATAACTGTGGCAACCATACATTTAAGATGGTCAATATTCAATAAATCACAAAGAAGTAGTTACCTCCTTCGAAGTGAATCGTTAAGACAGATGCTAGGAAAAATAAAAAACTGGAAGGTTGTATGATATAAACATGTTTAAACAAGCTAGCTCTTTATCCTTGGTTATCCCTGTACACAATGAGATGGGGAACCTGATGCTTTTGCATCGGAGAATTCGTGACGTTATGTCTAGTATGAACGATCGGTATGAAGTCATTTATGTTGATGATGGTAGTACCGACGGTAGTTTCTCTGTATTAGAGCAATTGGCTGCAACCGATCTCCATGTAAAGGTGGTGGGGTTAAGCCGCAATTTTGGGCAGACGGCGGCGCTGGCTGCTGGAGTGGCTCACAGCAGAGGCGAGGTACTGATTCTGCTCGATGCTGACCTGCAGAATGATCCTGCCGATATCCCGCGCTTGCTTGTCAAGCTAGAAGAGGGGTATGATCTCGTCAGTGGCTGGCGGCGCAAGCGGCAGGGAGATGGCTGGCTGCGTTGCCTGCTCTCTCGTCTGGCCAATTTTCTTGCCGCCAGGGCTGCTGGCATTCCCATCCACGATCTCGGTTGCACGCTGAAGGTCTATCGCCGTGCGGTCTTTGCCCATGTTCCCCTCTATGGAGAGATGCATCGCTTTCTCGCGGCCTATGCGGCTCTGGCTGGCGCGCGCATTGCCGAGGTTGAAGTGAGGCACCATCCCCGCTATGCTGGGCGTTCGCACTATGGTCTGGACCGCACACTGAGGGTGCTTCTCGATCTCTTGCTCTTGAAGTTCTACAGGAGTTTTGCCACTCGTCCTCAGCAGCTGTTAGGCTTGCCTGGGTTGCTGGCGCTTGCCCTTGGTGTAGCCTTTCTGCCGCTTGTCCTGATTCTTGTCTTGCTGGCTGGTAGATCGCGGGTGGCCTCCTGGTCGGGGCCGTTGTTCTTAGGCGTACTTGGCGCTTGTTGCTTCGGCCTCCTCTCGCTCCAGCTCGGTGTCCTGGCAGAGATGCTGATGCGTACCTACTATGAGTCTCAGAACAAGCAGCCTTATGTGGTGCGCTGCCTTGTCTCGGGCACGGAGCGCTGTGAATGCTGGTAGGGTCTCGCATGAATTGATGGCCCACGTCTCATCTGTCTGATGTTTGTGGAGAAGTTGCTTGAGGGAAGAAGTAGGTAGCACAAAATGAAGATCTTGGTGATTGCTCCTCAACCCTTTTTTGTCCCCCGTGGAGTGCCGTTCAGTGTTTACGCCCAGCTGCGTGCCCTGAGCGAACTGGGCTATCAGGTAGACCTGGTGACCTATCCTCTTGGGGAGTCAGTGGCGCTGCCCGGTGTGCGCATCTGGCGCATTCCCGGTCTACCTTTCGTGCGCGAGGTCCCTGTTGGTCCCTCGCCTGCAAAGCTCCTCTTTGACTTGCTGCTCTTTTTGTGGGCTTGCTGGCGCCTTTGTGGTCAGCACTATGACTGCATGTGCACACATGAGGAAGCTGGCGTCTTCGGTGTTGTGCTCGCGGCGCTCTTCCGCTGTCGGCATGTCTATTATATGCATTCTCACCTTGCGCAGCAGGCTGCCTGCCTGGGGTATGGGCACAAGCGCTGGCTGCTCTGGGGCCTGCATCGTCTGCAAGCCTGGATCCTCCGCCATGCCGGTGCCGTGGTGGCGATTTGCCCGGCTCTGGAGCGAGAAGCCTGGCTGATGGGGGCTCATGGCAAGACCTATGTGATAGAGAATGTGGCCTTGCCGGAGGAATTGCTGCCTGCAGATGGAGGGAGCGCAGAGGAGCCACGCCTACAGCAGGTTGCCGCGGCAGCGACCGTAGCTGAGTCGAGTGAGCCGGCTGCTCTGACGCAGGCCCACAAGAAAACCAGGGGTGCGGTGGATCACCCTGACGCTCGATCGGCCTCTCTGGAGGTGGCGCCCTTGCTGCTCTACACCGGCACGCTTGAACGCTACCAGGGGATTGAGCTGCTCCTGGAGAGCGCTGTCATGGTGCGGCAACGCTGCCCTACCGTCCGTTACCGGATTATTGGCGGACGACAGGATCAAGTCGCGACTTTGCGGGCGCTCTGTAGTCGTCTGGGAATCGAGGAGTGTGTGGAGTTTCTTGGTCAGCGGCCACCTTCTGAGATGGCTGCTTATATGGAGCAGGCCACCATCCTGGTGAGCCCGCGCTGCACAGGGACAAATGCGCCGCTGAAGCTGGCCAGCTACTTGCACTCTGGTAAACCCGTGCTGGCCACCTCGATTGCAGCCCATACGCAAGTCCTTAACCCGGAAGTGGCCCTGCTGGTGCCCCCAACGCCAGAGGGTCTGGCTGCCGGTGCGCTCCTCCTCCTGGAGAATGCCGCTTATGCGCGCGCTCTAGCCTGTGCTGCCAAGCGTTTCGCCGCCAGGCGCTGGAGCTGGCCCACCTTTGTGAGACAGCAACAGTGCCTCTATGCTGATGTGATTGCCGATAAGGTGGGGAGGTGCTCCCGATGAAGCGCTATTTGCGCGATCTTTTCGCCGAGGCGGCTGCGGAGGAGTTACGGCTGCCTCGCTGCTTGATGCGCCTTTACCTGACTCTACTGGAGCCACCGCTTGGCAAGACGATCCGTCTCGATCTGCTGCGCTCGGTGCTGCGTGGCTACAGCGTGAGAGGAGAGCGCTGGCTAGATCTCGGCTGTGGCATCGGCGATCTGACGTTGCGCCTGGCTGCTTGTGGCGCCAAGGTGGTCGGGATCGAGCGTGATCCAAGACGTGTAGAGCGTGCTGCGGCTGTGGCGGCTCGTGCTCGTTTGGATCAGGCGCGCTTTCTGGCGGCTGATGTCTGCCAGCTGACAGAGCTGGAGCTTGGGTCGTTCGATGGAGTTTGTTGTCTGGCTGTACTGGAACATATTGTCGATGATCTCGCTTTGCTTCGGCAGATTGCCGCTGTACTGCGCCCCGGAGGTCTCCTGGTGCTGCAGGTGCCTTCGGCACGCCGCAAGGTGCTCCCCGCTGCCGAAGAGGAGGATGGGCATGTCCGCCCCGGCTATGCCCTCTCTGAGATCTATGCCCTGCTCGAAGCCAGCGGCTTCCGCGTGCTCAGAGATGACTCACGTGATCCCCTCAACTTGCTGTACTGTTGGTCCCTCTGCGCCTGGCTGCTGGCAGGGGTATTCAACAGTGGTCGATTGCGTGGCCCCTGCTTCGCTCTGTTAGGCCCTCTCTTTCTGCCCCTCATTCGCCTCTCTTCTCGCTGCATTCGGCGGGTCGGAAGCGAGTTGGCTTTCCTGGCGGTGAGGTGCTGAATGACGAGGAGCCAATGCCAGGTGAGCAGTATGTGCTCTAACGCTATGCAAAGTAGTTCCCTTTTTCATTTTCTAAATATTGTAGGATTTGTATCCTTTTGATTGTTTCTGTGGCTCATTTTGTGAGCCAAACTATGTGGTGGAGGTGAACGTATGCGCTGTCTTGTTACAGGTGTAGCTGGTTTTATTGGTTCCCATCTGGCTGAACGCCTGCTGTCTGAGGGACATGAGGTCTGTGGTATCGATGCTTTTACTGATTTTTATCCGCGCCAGATCAAGGAGCGAAATATTCAAGGGATGCTGACATCCAATCGTTTCGACTTTATCGAGGGCGATCTGCTCCGACTGCCTCTGGTCTCACTCCTGGATGGGGTGGACTGGGTGTTTCACCTTGCTGCTCAGGCTGGGGTACGCCAGGGGTGGGGTAATGAATTTGTGCGCTATGTTGATGCCAATGTGCTGGCGACCCAGCGCTTGCTGGAGGATGCTGTCCGCGTAGGGAACGTGCGACGTTTCGTTTGTGCCTCCTCTTCATCCGTCTATGGTGAGGCGACCAGCTTGCCAGTGAAGGAGGCGACTCCCTTGCGGCCTGTCTCGCCCTATGGGGTGACCAAGGCGACCACCGAGCAGTTGTGTATGCTCTATCACCGTAACTGTGGCCTGCCGGTGGTCATTCTTCGCTACTTTACTGTGTATGGCCCCCGCCAGCGCCCCGATATGGCCTTTTACCGCTTCTGCTATGCACTGATCAACCAGCAGCCGGCTCTCGTCTACGGCGATGGTCGCCAGACACGAGATGTGACCTATGTGGATGATGTTGTAGAGGCAAATTTGCTGGCGGCAGTCGCCCCGGCGGCGGTGGGCCTGGTCTTTAATATTGCGGGGGGCGCTCGGGTCAGCATTCGCGAGGTCATCGATCTGCTGAAGGAGATGAGTGGCATGCCTCTGCCGGTGAAGTTCCTCGATGACCAGCGGGGCGAGGCCCATGATACCTTCGCAGACATTTCACAGGCCAACTATGTTCTGGGCTTCTCTCCACGGATAGGGCTGCGCGAAGGGTTGAGACGCGAGCTGGATTATGTGATCTCGTACACTCGCGGCCTGGCTTCTCGGCCCTATCTCGGCTGGCCTTTGGACTCTATCAGCCAACGGCTGGGGGAGAGCGACAATGATAAGTAGACCACCATTTCCATCCTTGTCCATCCTTGTTGGGCCCCTCAAAAGGGTGGGGACGATGCCTTCGTCCCCACCTCCCCCCCCATCGGCGAGGAGATTAGCGCGTATCAGACTGTGCCCGCTGGAGCAGGAGACTTCCCTCCCCTCCCCTGCTGAGCGCACAGGAGCGGCAGCCGATGGTTCCTCTGTCTCTGTTCCGCCTGGAGGCTGCCTCTCCCAGGGCAAAGGTGCCGGGCAGAGTAGCTGCTTTGCGGGGTCGGCCTTGAGTAGGGGACCTGGTTGGCGGCGCGCTTTGGGTGTGCAGGCGTTGGGAGCTGTCTCCCTGGCTGCCATCTGTTTGCTGCTTTGGAAGCCTCTCGCTGCTTCCGCGGACTGGGCGGAGCTTGCGCACAGTCAGGTGAGCTGTGCCTGTCTGCTGCTGGGAGGGTCAGGAGGGCTGCTCGGTGTAGTGATCAGTGCCTATCAGTGGCGTGCTTTGTTACATGCCCAGGGCAGACAGCTGGATCTGGCCGAGCTGATTAGGCTCTATCTGATAGGTCTGGCTTTTAGCCACTCTCTCCCTCTAGGGATGGGGGGCGATGCCATCAAAGCGCTCTACTCGGGTCAAGCGCTCGGCTCCTATCCGCTGGCGGCAGCCACCCTGGTCCTTGCCCGCTTGCTGGGTTTGCTGGCTCTGGGTCTGCTGCTTGGGGGGGTGCTCTGTGTCTGGAGGCAGCTCCTGCCTGCCCCTTTGGGTGCTGTGGCTGCTGCTGTCAGCCTGGTGATTACGCTTGCTCTGGCGGGCCTGTTTATGGTTGCCAGGCTGAGCGGCAAGCGGCGGTGGCCTGGCTGGTGTGCTCAAGCGGGCGCCTTGTCTCGCCTTCCCTATGGTAGGAAGCTGGGTCTTGTGGGCGCTGCCCTGACAGCAGCGGTGGCCAAACCGTTTTCTCTCTTGCCTCCCCTGGGCTTCAGCCTCTGTTTCTGGGTTGTGGCTGCGCTGAATTACTATAGCTATGGTCTGGCCCTCGATATCCATCTGCCATTGCCCTGCTACCTTGTCGCCATTCCGCTGGTAGCTCTCGCCGCTGCCCTCCCACTCTCTTTATTCAATGGACTTGGGATACGTGAGGGGAGCCTTGTCGCTATCCTGGCCCTTTACCACGTACCTGCGAGTAAGGCTCTGGTCCTGGCGGCCTGTGTGGATGCCCAGGGGGTGCTTCTGGCGCTTGGGGGCTGGCTGGCCTATGCCTTGCAAGCCTTGCAAAGAAGGGAGAGGAAGTAAACAATGACTCAGCCGCCTGCCAAAAAGCGCCAGTTTAAGCCGGGCGTTGGAATGCCTTCGTCTCAAGTACGTTTTTGCTTCGACGATGAGGAAACTACCCGTGTTCTGCCTCTCCTTCCAAAGTCGGCAGAGGGGGCTGCATCTGGCGAGCGCGCTAGCTCCCGTCCGGACGCTGCTCCGGAGCCTCGACAGGCCTTCATCCCTCAGTCTTTGCCACTGTTGGATGCTGGGGAGTCGCCGCAGCAGCCAATCTGGCTGGCCACCACTCTGCACCTGCGGGTGCTGCCGGGAAGCTGGCGGCGTCGGAGCAGTCAGCGCTTACGATTGGTTCTTGCGAGCTGTGGCCTGTTCGTCTTGCTCTTAGTTGGCTGGCTGGCCTTCCTGCGCTCCTCTGTACCGGAAGTGGTCCTTTATCAGCCTCAAGGTCAGGACTACGATCAGAGTCTGGGAGGGGAAGGTCTGGTCTATCCCCAAAGACAGCTTGTGCTTTCTCTGCCTTTCTCGGGCAAAGTTGATGCTGTACTGGTCAAGGTGGGCGACGCTGTCAGCGCTGGTCAGGCCGTGTTGCGCCTTGATCCACTTGAGTTGTCTGTACAGCTAAAGCTGGCCCGGGACGAGCTAACAGCTGCGGAAAGTTACTTGCAGGAAGTGATGACCAGCGGCAATGCAACGGTTGTGGCTCAAGCGCGTCAACGCTATGCGCTAGCCAGAAGCAGATATGAGGCCATGCAGGCTCGTTCCTCTTCCCTCCTTTCGGAGAATTGCCTTGTGGCTCCGCTGAGGGGAGTTGTGGCAGCGGTGAATGTCGTGGCTGGTCAGTCCTTCTCGGCCAATGCGTCCTTGCTCACAATCAGTGATCAATCGAGGGTGATAGTCCACGCTAAACTGCCGCTGAAGGCTCTCGGCCTGGTCCATGTAGGGCAGGCGGCGGAGGTCTTTACGGTCGCAGGGCCGACACCGACTCTTAGTGGCACGGTGCTGACCATTGTGCCGCGTGCCGATCCGCAGACCGATACCTTCGAGGTATGGGTAGTACTGGATAACCGGAGCGGGATTCTCTTGCCGGGCATGAGTGTCTTTGTACGCATTGCTGTAAAGGGGAGCGCCTTGGGACTGCCGCGACTGGCGGTGCTCGATCTGGATCTGGCTCCGGCTGTCTTCGTTGTGAAGCAAGAGCGCGCTTATTTGCGCTCAGTCCATGTAATCGCTCGCTCATTCACCCGGATCTTTATTGACCTTGGCTTGCGCCGTGGGGAGCTGGTCGTCCTGGTGGGACTGGCCGACCTTCGCGATGGACAAGAGGTACGTGTAGTAGGGATTGAGAAGGGTTGATGGTTCACTCGCTGTATCAGCGTGGGAAGGGATGGGATATGATAATGAGACACCAAAGGATCGCTGCCTTGGTGCAGTGGTTGGGACAGTGGCCCTGGCAGGAAGGGAAAGCTGATCGTGGCAGATTTCTGCTGGCCTGCCTCTTGATGCTGGGAGCGAGTGGCTTGCCCTGGCTAGCAGACCCTCTGCAGGGAGGATGTTCTCCCTGGCAGACGCCGCTGGTGCCAGCCTGGTCTTTGGCCGCTCCCGATACGATCGGGGCGGCACTGACAAGCGTTGGCGCAGGCTCTTTCATGGCTGCTTTGCTCTGCTTGGGCTGCGCTCTGAAACCTTCTGCTCATCAGGGCCTGTGGCGCTATCGTCTGGCAGGGGCCAGCTGTTTACTGCCTCTCTGCCTCTTCTTGCTGCACTTTACTGCTGTCGACACTCGACAGGGTGATCTGCTGGCTTATCATAAGCTGGAAGCTCTGCTTATCAGGCGTCACTTGGGCTACAATCTTCCCCGGGACTGGCTCCCTGTGACGGCTCCTTTCGCCCTCGATATGACGGCACTCCACTGGCGCCTCGTCTTGTTGGTGGATCAGCTTCGCCCAGGGGCTGTGCTTCCTTTGATTGGCCTGAGCCTTTGGTTCCCTCTCCAGCAGCCAGACCCCAAACGATCAGACGATAAGGTAAGGCCGCGGCGGCTTGCCCGGGGCTGTGCCTGGCACCCGCTCTGGGTGACGGTAGCGCTAGGAGTGGGCCTGCTACCAGTTCTCAGCGCTCCGCTCTGGTCTCTGCTGGCTACATGGCAGGCGAGCCTGGCCATCGCCTCCGGTGAGTATCAGCAGGCTCTCGGACGATTGGAGACAGTCCGCTGGCTGGCTCCTGGCACTGTCGACTCTGTGACCTATGAGGAGCAGCTCGGTCAGTCCCTCTTCGGGTTAGAGGCTCACTCACAGAGGGAGGCAGTGAGCTTTGCGGCGGCTCACTCTTTGCTGCAGCAGCGAGCCTACCTGCGTGCCTATCAGCTGCTCTTCCCGCATTGGTTGGCCCATACCCAGCGGCAGCAAGATCCCCCTGAGTCGTGGCTAACTACTGCCCTCAGCGAAGCCCTGGAGGGGCTGGTCGAGGCTGCCTGGCCTTCCAGGACGCTCTCAGCGGATATGCTGGAGCGAAACCACCGATTGAGTATGGCTCTGGTCTGGCTGAGACGACTCGCGCAAGTCAATCCAGCTAGTCTCTATGCTCACTACCTTCTTGGGCGCGCTGACTACGAGCTTCGCAACTATCCAGACTGCCTGACGGAGATGAGAAGAGCGTCGACGCTCTCCGCCGATAATGACCTCCGTTCGTCTGCCTATACCTACATGGGTCTGGCTGAGATTGCTTTAGGCCGCTCCGTTCAGGGACGAGAGGCTTTGCTGAGAGCACTCGCGCTTGATCCCGACTATCACAATAACACGGCGCGAGAGGCTCTCTCTGGTTTGCACTAAAGTGTATTGAGCAATATAATATAGCAAATGATTATTTTGCTGTATGAGCAGCAAATAAGCAAGTAAGAAGGGATGGTCGTAGGGTTCTATGTTTGAACGCTGGTACTTGTGCCGCCAGTTCCTTCCCTGCCCTGGTGCTCTCTGCCTCCTGCTGCTGGCGATGTTGGCGGCGGTCTGGTTTACCTGGCAGGTTACGGTGGTTCCTCAGCCGGGGGATTTTGACCCCGGTTGGGGAGGAGCCCGCTGGATTACCGCAGCAGATGGGAGCGCACCGGTCGCCTACTTCCGTTACAGCCTGCGGCTCAATTCGTGGCCGGAGGAAGCGCTGCTGACGGTAGCGGCACGGCAGACTTTCACCCTGGCTGTCAATGGCGTGTCGCTGAGCAACACTAGCGGCCAATTCACCCCTCGTGCCTTTCTCTATGATCTACGCCGCACGTTGCGGATCGGCGTAAACGTCATTGCTGTGCGCGTAGCCAATGGAGACTTGCAGGTACCGGCTCTGAGGGCCTTACTAGAGATCAGGAATGAGGCAGGGACCTACCGCTATGGCTCGGGAGAGGCCTGGCGCGCCACTGCTCAAAGCAGTCTGGCCCATCGCCGTGATGCAGTGACGGTCAATGCCTGGAGCCTGGCCGGCTTCGACGCGACTGACTGGCACCAGGCGAGAGTGCTTCCAGAAGCAGCCGGCACTGAGCCACATCTCCCATTTGATCCCCGTCCCTATGAGCAGCCCTTGCCTCACCTCTGGCTAAGAGCGGACAGTCCTGACTCCTGCTTTACCCGGCTCTTTGATCTGCCCGAGGGAGTGACCACGGCCTGGCTCCGCCTGGGAAGCCCTG
The DNA here is from genome assembly GCF_001748285.1 of Thermogemmatispora onikobensis. NCBI lineage: Bacteria > Bacillati > Chloroflexota > Ktedonobacteria > Thermogemmatisporales > Thermogemmatisporaceae > Thermogemmatispora > Thermogemmatispora onikobensis. The sequence continues at coordinate 21,350 of NZ_BDGT01000018.1, forward strand.
ATCGGACGAGTGTTTATCTCAATGGGAAGTTGCTGACGACCCTGAGCGGAGGAGTCCAGTCTCTGCCTTTCAAGCAGTCTCCTTCTTCAGAAGGCTATCTGGCCGGGCTTCCGGTCGCGCTTTATGACATCTCGCCCTGGCTGCACACGGGACATAATACACTTGCCATCCATGCGGTTCTGCAAGTGCCGCCAGTCGAAGGGCAGGGGGAGCACCTCTTCACGAAGGTGGCAGTGCTGACCGATCTTGTTCTTGAGAAGAGCGAGGGTCGCTCGCTGTGGCTGGAGCCATCAGTGGCCTGGCGCCTGGCCAATCATCAGGCCTGTGGACAGTTGAATGCGGAACAACTATTGAAGCGCTGGCCGTCAGCCCCTCTCGAAAGTCCTTCGGCCCCCTTGCTCCTGCCATACCTGACCACTGTGACGGTCGCTTCGCCTTCTCTTCTCTCCATGCCCACCAGAGGCTGGGTCGCCCTTGGCGGAGCAATAGCCACTGTCTGGCTCCCCTGGCTTGGATCAGGTTTGTGGCTCGCGATTGGATGCTCTACAGTACCGCGAGTGATCTGGCGGCGGTTGAGTCTGGCCGTGGTCCCACCGCTCACTCTGGCAGCACTCTTGATAGTACTGGCCTGCGTTCCGGCTCTCCCACACCTCTGGCCGTATACCTGGTTCTGGCTCTGGTTTCTAGGCGCATTCCTCTTGCTTGACTACGCTGTGCTGGCCTGGGCAATCTGGAGAGCCGGTCGCCGATTGCAGGCCGGTCAGACAGCTGCCGAGCAGAGAAAAGAGAGCAGCCTCAGCGAGGTCGAGAAAGAGAAGTGCGTTGAGGTAGGCTCTCAAGGCCGGGAGCGTTTGTCTGGCTATCTGTTGGGGCGCCATCATCCCTCCTGGCAGTCCTGGCGCTTCTGGATGGCCATGCTCCCGCTCTTGGCCATAGCCGTCCTCTTCTCAGGCTATCAACTCTCTTATGAGCCTTATTGGCAAGATGAGCTTTCTAGCTACTATGCAGCGCGCGGCATTTTGACCACCGGCTGGCCAAGCTTCCCTTCGGGTTTTCTCTACACCAAGGCAGAACTCTATTCCTATCTATTGGCCGGCTGGAGCCTGCTCTTCGGAGACCGTCCAGAGATAACGCGCGCCATCAGCGTTGGAGAGTACCTTCTCTGCCTGCCCCTGCTCTACCTGGCAGGCTGCTACTTCTTCTCCCGCCGCGTAGCCTGGTTAGCTACGGCTATGCTGGCCTGCTCACCCCTGGCCTGGGTCTGGTCGCGTCAGATGCGCATGTACCAGCAAGCACAGCTTCTCACCCTGTTGACCTTGCTGCTCTTTTATAGCTGTCTACAACGCCAGGCGCGCTCTCGCCTCATCTATGGAGTGGCGCTCAGCCTGCTGGCAACCTACCTGAGCCATGAGGAGACCTTTATCATCCTGCCAGCCCTGTTGCTCTGCGCTCTCTGCTGCAGAGACCGGGCCCGGCTCAGCCTGGCAGCCCTTTGTTGCTCGCCCTCCTGGCAACGAGCTGGCCTGCTCGCTGGCATTGGTATCGGCATTCAGCTCCTGCTAGCTCATGGGAGCCATCCGCCTCTCCTCGGAACAGATGCCTCGCAGCGCCCTCTTGTCCAATTCACCTTGAATAATGTCATCTTCTATACGGAAATGCTACTTTCGCCCGATGCAAATGGACGAATGCCCTGGCTCTTCCTGAATTCGGTGAGCATGATACTTGGCTGCTTGCAAGCTATCCGTAGAAAGGAGCCACGCGCCTGCTACTGTCTCTTGTTTTTGCTAGCTTCCTGGCTGACGCTGATCTACGGCTTTACGCTTCAGGCGGACCGCTACCTCTATCCATTGCTCCCTTGCTATTACCTGCTGAGCGCCTATGGAGCGAGCGAGCTCATACAGGCTGTTGGAAGATTCACAATGACCTTGAAAGAGGCAAGCCCCTTACCGCCTGACCAGAGCTGGAAGCGCGTAACGACGGTACAGCGCCTGTTCTTGATAGGAAGCTCGGGTCTGCTGTGTGCCCTCCTCTTGATTGCGCCGTTGAAAGCGATGAGCGCCAGCAACCTGTTTCTGAGCCGGCTGCTGGGCCTGCCCTATCACCGTCATTACGCCGACTATGATCTCGTCGGAGCCTATCTACGGCAACATCTGCGCCGAGGGGACGTGGTAATTGCGGTAGCACCTGCCAACTGCGTGCGCTACTATGTGGGGCAGGTCGATTACTTTTTCTCCATCGACCGCGCCCTCTATCTCATGGAGCAGCGCGGGCATATCATAGAGACCGCCTCTGCGGCGGAGGCGCTCCTCAACCAAGAGGACTTCGCGGCGGTGCTGGCTGAGCACCCGCGGGTCTGGATAGTTTCAGATGGCGGGCCATATGAGTCTGCTGTCAAAAAGCGCTTTCTCTTTCCGCCCGATGTGCACCTGGTCTTTGAAGGGTATGCATCCGCTCTGTATCTGCGTGGCGGTTAGCTATTTCGGAGGGTCTAGTTCTATGCAAATGAAGCTATACCGATTATTGCGGACTATCGTGTGGATTCTGATTGTGCTCTGGGTAATCATGACCGCGGCTGGCTACATTGTGAGCTGCGCGCCACTCTGGGAGCAGCTCCCTCATCCACCCTTGCTCGTGGGGGATAGTCTCACCCCCAGCTCAGGCCAGGACCTTGTCGCAGCCGCGACCTCTCTGGCCTTGTTGCCTGGGTGGCGCGAGCAGGTTGAGACAGTGATCAACCAGGTGCTGGAGAGCATGCATCAGCATGCCTGGAATCCCCTGGCCGAAACGCATGGCCAGCGCACTGGCGGTCTCTTCATCAACTGGAAGATGACCCATCCAGAGCGTGTCAATGCCATTCGACCTGGGCCTGGGCCGCAAGAAGAGACGCTGAAAAAGCATGATCCCCAGGTTGATCTGCTCTATCTGAATGCCTTGAGCACCTATCAGCATCGCAACCCTGGAAAAAGAACCTATCAAGCCGACCTGCAGCGAATACTGGCTGTGGTCAGGATCGATTTTCAGCATTACAACCTGCCCAAAGGCTGGATCTACTTCTCGCTCCTCTCAGCGGCGCTCACCTTGCCGGATGCTCCTCTACTGCAAGAGGCCCGTGCTCTGGCCGAGCGTTTCTATCGCTTTTGGTATGATCCGCTGGTAGGGACAGTCTATGACCGACGTCATCGACTACCTGACTATAGCACAGTCCATACGCTAGAGTGTGGTGTTGCTCTCATCGATGCAGGAAAGCGCTGGCGGGTGCCAGCCTGGAGGGAGGCCGGCGAGCGAACCCTGCAACACGTCGTCAGCGTCGCCTTTGATCCTCACAGACACTTACTCTACGAAAGCATGGTGGTCGAGCCAGCAGGCCCTGACCAGCCCCAAAGCGATCAAGTCAGAGCAGCTTCCGAAGGAGAGGCGGTCTCCGCACTGGCCCTGGCCTATCATCTCACCGGCCAACGCCAGTATCTTTCACTCGCAAGCACGTTGCTCCAGAGCCTCTTCGCCACCAGTGGTCTCTGGGACAAGCAGCGAGGCGGCTTTTACTTTGCTCTTCATCTGAGTAATGGGAGCGTTATCCAGGATTATAAAGAAACACGTGCTCAGTGTCTCACGCTAAGCGGCCTACAGCTCTATAATGCCCAGGTCACACTCCCCTTCCTCAACGAGGAACGTACTCTTATCGCCTTACTGTTGGGACCATTTTATGAGCATACCTATCATGGCTACTTCTACCGTCTGCGAACCGATTTTCAGATCTACGTCAGCAAACCGGGTGCCGGGATCGGCACAGAAGACTATTTCACCTCAGAGGCAATGGGATGCGTCGTGAACGCGCTGCTAGCGGTGACCCAGCCTGTCTAGCAGCCCTCCTTGCGTGCGTTGTAGCAGAAGGACCCAGGAGACGCTCCGGCTACGAATCGCAAAGAGCCAGCGCATCGGTCAGCGCTGGCTGGCCATTGGCTGTTGACGAATCAAAGTCAGCAAGCTTCCTGCCAGGAGATAGGAGAGGGCCATCACCATAAAGGCAAACTGGAAGCCAAACTGATCAATAAGCCAGCCAACGATGCCACCCCAGGCGGAGCCAACGCCAAAGGCCAGCGCGAAATAGAGGCTGAAGGCGTTGTCGCGCAAATCGCGGCTGGCCGAATCTGCCAGGTAAGCCTGGAGTAAGGGAGCTTCGGCGTAGACAGCAAGGCCCATCAGCAACAAAGCCGGTGGGATCAGCCAGAAAGGCATACCGGGGCGAGCCAGCTCAATAAAGAGGAGCGTCGTTAGAGCCGAGGCTCCATAGAAGAGATAGAGCATCGGGCGGCGCCCCAGGCGGTCGGAGAGGCGGCCACCTAGCAGTGGGCCAATGACGCTTCCGAGCAGTAACAAAGTCAAAAGGAGACCCTGGAGACGGCTATCAACATGGCGCACATTCTGTAAATAAAGGGGGACATAGGTCGTAACATTGCCCAGACCACGACCGCCAGCGGCAATAATAGAGACAGCCATGATAATCAGCAGTGTACGGTCGCGCAGCGGAAGCAGCAGACTTTTGCCTGTCTGGAGCAGCTCGCTCCCGCGCAAGGCCAGGCTGTGAGCAGGTTGAGGCCCTATTTCTGCTGTCTGCTGCCGGAGGCGGCTACGCCGGTCGAGTGGTCCCCTCTCCTCAAGCAGAATCAGAATAGCGATGCCAATCAAAATGCCTGGCAAAGCGGCCACATAGAGCAAAGGACGCCAGCCCCAAAGCCCGAGCAGTGGGCCGGCGATAAAAGGGACGGCCAGCGTGCCGATATTGCCGCCGGCGATATGCCAGGCCAAAGCATAGCCATGCCGGCGCTGGCCGTAGCGATCAGTCAGATAAGAGCTGCCAACGGGGTGTTGAGGAGCGGTAGCCAGCCGAAAAGCCGTACTCCAGACCATCAAGGGCCAGAAGCCGTTGATGGTCCCTGTCAGCAAGGTGCTCAGGCCACCGAGGATAGCGCCGACGCCAAGCAACACCTTGCGCAGGATATAACGACTCGCCAGGCCGAAAACCACCTGGAGAAGGCCCCCGAGAGCATTGGGAAGAGCGACTACCAGGCCAATCTGGGTATAGCTGAGATGGTACTCCTCCTGGATGAGGGGGTAAACGAGAGGCATCAAGACTGTAATAGCATGAATAAAGGCATGAGCTGTACTGACCAGAAAGAGGTCGCGGCCTGCGGCAGGCAAAGCAGTAATCTGCTCTTCCGGTAGCATGGCCGTCTGGCCTGGACCAGCCGTCGATTTCTGCTCTGCTTGTTTCATATGATCCCTCCAAACTCAGTGTAACACGGAGGGAAGTGGGAGAGATAGAGAAGAAAAGGGCCATCGCTGGGGAGAAGAGGGGCGTTTAGAGGCCACCCCTATGGTACAATACAACTGTGGAAATCGTCCCAGGGGACGGCAATGTCAACGGCTCAGGCCGTCCCGCAGGGTTCTCGATGAAGAGGAGTGAGCGGCATGCTAGACCAGGAATCTGTGGATATTGGTAAGGAACCCCGCCTTGTGCAGGGGACCCTCTTTGATACAGCTGAGCTAGAACGGTTGGCAGCCGAGCAACGGCGCTGGGAAGAGACCACGCTCAAACAGTCGCTTGAGCGCATGCCCGAGCGAGAGCACCTCATGACCACCTCCAGTGTACCCATCAAGCGCGTCTACACCCCGCTAGATGTGGCCCACCTGGATTACATGCGCGATACCGGCCTGCCGGGCGAGTACCCTTTTACCCGCGGTGTACAGCCGACAATGTATCGGGCCAAGCCCTGGACCATGCGGATGTTTGCCGGCTTTGGCACAGCTGAAGATACAAACGCGCGCTTCAAGTATCTCCTGCAGCAGGGACAGACAGGTCTATCAACCGCCTTTGACATGCCCACACTTTACGGCTACGACACTGATCATCCGATGGCAGCCGGTGAGTTTGGCAAATGTGGCGTAGCAGTCTCCTCGTTGGCCGACATGGAAATCCTCTTTAAGGATCTGCCGCTTGATCGCATTACCACCTCCATGACCATCAACAGCCCGGCGGCAGTCATCTGGGCCATGTACATCGTCAACGCCGAGAAGCAGGGGTATTCGCGTGAGAAGCTGGGAGGCACTCTACAGAACGACATCCTCAAAGAATACATCGCTCAGAAAGAGTTTCTCTTTCCTCCCGAGCCTTCCCTTCGGCTCGTCGTCGACACCATCGAATTTGGCGCGCGCCACATGCCGCGCTGGAACACCGTCAGCATCAGTGGCTATCATATCCGCGAAGCAGGCGCCACTGCCGTCCAGGAGCTGGCTTTCACCATTGCCGATGGCATGACCTATGTAGAAGCGGCGCTTCAGCGTGGCCTCAAGATTGACGAATTCGCGCCGCGACTCTCCTTTTTCTTCGATGTCCATAATGACTTCTTCGAGGAGATCGCCAAATTCCGCGCGGCGCGCCGCATTTGGGCGAAACTCATGCGCGAGCGCTACGGAGCCAAAAATCCGCGTTCCTGGCTGCTGCGCTGTCACGCTCAGACGGCGGGGGTCTCCCTCACCGCTCAACAACCGGAGAACAATATCGTACGCACAACCATTCAGGCGCTGGCCGCAGTTCTCGGAGGCACGCAGTCGCTCCACACCAACGCCCTCGACGAAGCGCTGGCGCTTCCCACCGAGAAGGCAGCCCTGATTGCTCTGCGTACCCAGCAGATTATTGCCCACGAGAGTGGGGTCGCCAACACGGTTGACCCGCTGGGAGGCTCCTACTTTATCGAGAAGCTCACCGATGAGACCGAGCAGGCGGCGTGGGAGTATATCAGGCGGATCGAAGAGCTGGGGGGAGTGTTGGCCTGTATCCAGAATGGCTTCTTCCAGCGAGAGATTGCCGAATCAGCCTACCGCTATCAACAAGAGATTGAGCAAGGCAAACGCATCATTGTTGGCGTGAATAAGTACGTCATGGAAGAGGAGATGAAGGTTCCCACGCTCTACATCGATCGTGAGGGGGAGCGCGTCCATCTGGAGCGCTTAAACCGTGTGCGCAGAGAGCGAGATCAAGCGGCAGTCAGGAAAGCTCTCGACAACCTGCGGCGCGTGGCTGAAGGAAGAGAGAACACGATGCCGGCCATTATTGAGGCCGTGAGAGCCTATGCTACTCTGGGCGAGATCATGGATGTCTTCCGCTCGGTCTTTGGTGAGTATACAGAACCGACAGTTTTTTAGCCAGGCGAGGGCCTTAGCCGGGTGCCTGGCGCTGCCTGGTAGTTGGAGAGGCTGCCAGGAAGGGCGAGGGGCGGGTAGAATTAAAGAATCGCGCTGCCACCTGGCTGGTCTCCTGGAGGCCAAGCCCCAGAGATAGGAGGGCCAGACTGGGTGGCAGGGATTGTCACCGATCTCCCTGCCTGATCCGCCAGGGGTGGGGAAGCGCGTTGCGTGCGCGCTCTCCTGATGGCATAATAGAATATCGCGCGACCCTTGGGATAAGAGTGAGAGGGCATTACCCGATTTAAGGTGAGGATCGAGATGCGATGCAGTGGATAGAATTAACGGTGCAGGCGCACCCCGAGGCGGTTGAGTCCGTCAGTGAACTCCTCATGCGCTATACGCATGGTGGTGTGGCCATTGAAGAACCGATCGAACTGCTTGATGATGGGCAGGAGTATCGCATTCTCCCTGGCCATCCTGTCAAGATTCATGCCTATCTGGCGGTTGATGGCAAAGAGGAGGAGGCCCAACAGCGGATTGCTGAGGGGCTATGGCATCTTGCCAGCATCGGAGCCGGGCTTGTTGGAGAGCTAGAGACGCGCCTGATCCGCGAAGAGGACTGGGCCAACGCCTGGAAGGAGTCCTATCATGTGACACATATTGGCCGCCGCCTGGTCATCTGCCCTTCGTGGCGCGAGTACAGGCCCGCTGAGGGCGAGGTGGTCATGACGCTCGATCCGGGCATGGCCTTTGGCACTGGTCTCCATCCGACCACCAGAATGTGTCTGGAAGAGCTGGAACGGCGCGTACAGCCGGGTATGCGTGTCCTTGACCTGGGAACTGGTTCGGGCATCCTGGCCCTGGCCGCCGCCCTGTTGGGGGCTGACGAAGTCGACGCCTACGATATTAGCGATGTTGCTGTCGAGAGCGCCCGCGAGAATGTGGAGCGCAACCATCTCAGCGAACGCATTCGGGTGATTCACGGAACACTCGACGAAGAAAGCAGCCTGGCCCTGGCCGGTCGCTATCATTTGCTGGTGGTGAACATTCTGGCTGGCGTGATCTGCTCTCTGGCCCCTTTTATGGCGACCGTCCTGGCTCCTGGTGGCCTGCTGCTAGCCAGCGGGGTACTGCAGGAGCATCGAGATAAGGTTGAGGAGGCGCTCCAGGCAGCCGGGCTTTGTCCAATGGCCACTGTGCAGACCAACGACTGGTTGCTTTTTGTCATGCGCAAGCCAGCCTAACCTGATAGGCGATCATGCACCGTTTCTTTGTCTCGCCTGAGTTAGTAGCCCAGACTAACCATTCCTCGTTGTACCGGGTGATGTTGCCCGCAGCAGTAGCTCATCAGGTTCGTGATGTTTTGCGACTCACCCCCGGTGAGCGTGTGGTCCTGCTGGATAACAGTGGTGACGAAATCGAGGCGAGGATTGTTCACACTGGGCGCTCTGGGGTTGAGGTGGAGGTCGTCGAGCGGCGTAAGGGCCGTAGTGAGGGCTGCCTCCGGCTAGTGCTGTATCAGGGACTGCTGAAGTCAGCCCGCTTCGAGTGGATTTTGGAGAAAGGGACAGAGCTGGGTGTCAGCGCTTTTGTCCCGCTCCGCTGCCAGCGATCGCAGAGTGGACAGGAGGCGCTGGGGACGACGAAGGTCCAGCGCTGGCAACGTATTCTCCAGGAAGCGGCGGAACAATGTGGCAGGTCCCGTCTCCCCGAATTGCTCTCCGTACGCAGCCTCCCCCAGGCTTTAGCTGAGCTTCCTCCTGACGCCCTGATCGTGATGCCGTGGGAGCAAGAAAGAAAGCTCAGTCTGCGCACAGCTCTGCGCACTCGGCTGCGACAGACACGCCAGGCTGGGCTACATGGGCCGTTCACTGTGGCCCTCTTTATCGGACCCGAGGGCGGACTGGCCCCCGAGGAAGTGGCTCTGGCTCGTGAGCATGGCGCTCTCGTTGTCTCACTCGGCCCCCGTATCCTCCGGGCGGAAACGGCGGCTCTGGTGGCCGCTGCCAGCATACTTTACGAATACGAGGATGGAGAGGAGCAGGCCGACGAGGCTCTCTCTGGCTAGCTGAGGCTGGTTGATACGAGGCGATCCCTTCCTGTCAACACATCTGCAGCGCCTCCACCTGCGGGAACTCCACCAGTCAAAACGCTGACAGTAACCTGATGGGCCAGCAATCGCCGCGCTACTTCCAACAGTGGCCCTGGCTCTCGGAACAAACAGGTCTCCCTCTCCAACGCTAGCTGAGAAATTTCTGGAATCTGGGCCAAAACCCGTTGACAAATCACCGGAGATGTGCTATCTTAATGGCACAAGGTTAGAGAACTCCCTCTAACCAGATATGCGGGAGTGGCTCAGTGGTAGAGCGCTTCCTTGCCAAGGAAGATGTCGCGGGTTCGAATCCCGTCTCCCGCTCCAGGTGCGGCGACGTGGCCAAGTGGTAAGGCAGGGCTCTGCAAAAGCCCGATCAGCGGTTCGAATCCGCTCGTCGCCTCCTCCTCTTCTCTCATGGAAAGGCGTGATGCTCTGCGATCACGTCTTTTTTGTTGCTAAGGACTCCAGCGCATGCGACAGCAGCGTAGCTACTCCACAAGAGCAATCGTCCTCAGACGGATCAACCTCGGTGAGGCAGACCGCATTGTAACTCTCCTCACTCCAACTCATGGCAAGATGCAGGCAGTGGCCAAGGGGATACGTCGCCCGACCAGTAAGCTTGCTGGCCATCTAGAACTCCTCTGCCATAGTCAGTTGCAGCTCGCCCTCGGGCGCGACCTGGATATTGTGACGCAGGCAGAGAGCCGCGAGAGCTTCCTTGATCTGCGCATGAGCCAATGGCACATGACCTGCGGCTTCTATCTGGCTGAGCTGGTGGACCGTTTTCTGGAGGAGCATACGCAGCAGAGTCGGGTCTACTTCCTTATGCTAGAGATGCTGCGTGCGCTCGATGCCGATGCCGCCCACTCTCAGAAGAAGCAGTCAACTGGTCAGGCAGATGATTCCTTCCACACACTTTCGCAATTGCTGCTGCGCTACTTCGAGATCCATCTTTTAAGTCAGGTTGGCTACGAGCCGGCCTTCCGCGCTTGCGCTCATTGTGCTGCCGAATTGCGTCCCGAACAAAATGGCTTCTCTCCTTCCCTGGGCGGCGCCCTTTGTCCTCGCTGCTCGCGCCTCTGGACTCGTCCCCTCTCTGTGAAGGCGCTGCACGTGCTGCGCGTCCTGCAGCGTAGTGAGTGGCAGGCTGTTCCTCATTGGCGTCTCAATGCTCCGCTGCTGCTAGAGATCGAGCGTGTGATGCATGATCTCCTCCGATTTCATCTGGAACGCGACTTGAAAACCTGGAGTTTTCTTGAAATGCTGCGCCTGGAACGAAATCTTGATAGTCCCTCCCTTCCCACCGTCCCAAATCTGTGATAGAGTGGTGCTCAGGTCAGTCCCTTTGCGGTTGTCGTTCGGCTTCTTTGCCTATCTCCCTCTGAGGAGGTTGTCCATGAAACCATTTGCTCCCTCAGTCAGTGCCGACCTGGGAGCCGCGAAACGGCGCACCTCGGGCTATGCGACCTACGCTTTTGCGATCATGTTCTCCATTAATTTCCTCAACTACATGGATCGTTATGTTTTCACAGGAGCCTCTACGACCATTGGCCAAGAGCTGGGACTGGGCTTAGACCAGCTTGGCTACATTGCCTCAGCCTTTCTGATTGTCTACACGCTAGGGACGCTGCCTTTTGGCATCTGGGCAGATCGCACGCGGCGCAAGAATGTAGTGGCGCTCTGCGTGGCTATTTGGAGCCTGGCCACGGCCTTTACTGCCCTGGCCAGCAACTTTATTGCCCTCTTTCTGTCTCGCATGGTCTTGGGCGTCGGCGAGGCCGGTTACTATCCAGCGGGCACAGCTTTACTGAGCGACTACTATAGTCGTAAGAAGCGGGCCCGGGTCATGAGTCGCTGGGGAGCAGGCTCGCTGATTGGTCTGATGGTGGGTTTCATCCTCGGTGGCGTCATTGCAGGATTGGGGCGAGGGAGCTGGCGGCTCGCTTTTCTTATCTCAGGGATTCCAGGCCTCGTGCTCGCCCTGTTGGCCTGGCGCTTACGTGAGCCGCGACGCAATGAAGCTGATGAACTGGAGGGGGAAGAGGGGGGGCAGGTCGATGAGCCACAGGAGTTAGAGGAGGAGAGCCTCCGGGCCGGCTACGATCTTGTGCTTACGCATTGGAGGTCAGTGGTCAACGCGCTGATCTATCTCTTAGGAGGCTTCATCTTAGGTGGAGTAGTCACTGGCATGGTCCTCAAGGACTGGAAGGTAGCCTTGACCTTTATGACTATCGGGCTGGTGCTGGTCTTGGTCATTGCCCTGCTGGCCATCGGCGGCCTCTTTCTGGTGCTGCGCTGGCAAGCCAGCACTGCCCAGGCTGAAGAGACAGGGGCCAACGCCGGAGAAGAAGGAAGCTCTTCTCTTACAGAGGCAGTGGTCACTGAGTCCTCTCCGCCTGTGGTAGCAGGGCAGCGATTGCCCTTCTCCTGGCGACAGCTCTGGGGGGACTTCACTTCCCTGCTGCGCATTCGCAGCCTGGTTGTGTTGACACTTGTCCAGGTCTTTGCCTTCTACGCTCAGGGAGCGAGTGTCTCCTTTTTGCCGATCTATCTGCATCAGAAGGATGCTCTGGGGCTGACAGTGGCGCAGGCGGCGACGCTCTCAGGCGTGGTGGTAGTCATCGCGGGCATTGCGGGGATGATCATCGGTGGTTATCTGGCAGATATTCTGAATACCTTCCACCCGGGGGCGCGTATTCTTGTCTGCGGGATTGGCTTTTTGCTCTGCGCCCCAAGCTTCGCCCTGGCGGTAACCGTGCATAGTACCACCGCCTTTATGGTCTTTTTCTTTATTACGGCGATGCTCATCTTGCTTTATAATGGGCCCTGCACGGCGGCCATTCAGGATACTGTGCCCTCGGCCTTGCGCGCTTCGGCGGTTGCTCTGGCGCTGCTTCTGGCTCACTTGCTCGGCGACGCCTTTGCCCCATCGCTGATAGGGGTGCTGGCCCAGCATTTCGATCCGACAAACGGTGGTCATTTTGCGCACGATGTAGCTGGCCAGGATCTACGCCTGGCGCTGTTGATGACCTGTGTACCGATGTTGACGCTGGCCGGACTGGTTGGCATCTTCGGGGCTCGCTGGATGAAGCGCGATATTGCTGCCGCGCAGCGTGCCGACGCCCTTTCTCAGGCGCGCGGTTCAGGTGCTGCAATGGTCTGAGCCGAAGAGAGGAGAGATCTTCAACGAGCGAACGTCGTAGGGAGATCAGCAGCAAGCAGAAAACGGAATCTTTTCGTCAGAGGCTGGTAGGTAATGGTGCATTTCTATGAGCTGGCGACAATGGATGCAGCTCAGCGCCGGCGTCTACTGCGTCGCGCCGAGCTGCGCATAGAAGAGGTAGCGGAGCGCGTGCGGCCAATCGTGGAGGATGTGCGCGCGCGTGGCGACGCCGCGGTTCTGGAGTATACAGCGCGCTTTGATGGCGTTCAGCTGAGCGCAGCGCGTCTGCGAGTGAGTGCTGAGGAGAGAGAGCGCGCTCATCGTCAACTCGATAGTCGTGTGCGCGCTGCGCTTGAACAGGCCATTCGCAATGTCAAGGTCTTTCATCAACGGCAATTGCCGCAAGAGCAATGGTATACCCAGGTAATGCCGGGGGTCATGGCCGGGGAGCTGGTGACGCCGATCAGCAGTGTCGGCCTCTATGTCCCACGTGGCAAAGGGGCTTTCCCCTCCGTCATGTATATGCTGGCTGCCCCTGCCAGCATTGCCGGCGTACCGCGGATCGTTGTCTGTACCCCACCTGGTCCCGATGGTGAGATCGATGCCGCCTCTCTGGTGGCTGCCGATCTCTGCGGTGTGCACGAGATCTATCGCGTTGGTGGTGCGCAGGCCATAGCGGCCCTCGCTTATGGTACTGAGACCATCCCGCGGGTACATAAGATTACAGGGCCTGGCAGCGGCTATGTCGCGGCTGCTAAGCGGCTGCTCTACGGGGTCGTTGACGTCGGACTCCCGGCAGGACCCAGTGAGGCTATTCTCCTGGCCGACGACAGCGCTGACCCCGAGCTGGTCGCGCGCGATCTGCTCATCGAGGCCGAGCACGGACCCGATTCTTCCAGTCTCCTGGTCACCCCTGCTCGAACCCTGGCGGAGGAGGTCAGCCGGCTCTTGCCGGCCAAAATTGCGGCCCTGCCTGAGTGGCGGCGCGCCTTCTGCCGCGCGGTCTTGGAGGAAGAGAAAGGGACAGGGGGGATCATCCTGACGGGCAGTATGGATGAGGCTGTGGACTTTGTCAACGAATATGCCCCTGAGCATCTGGAGGTTCAGGTACGTGAGCCATTCGCTCTACTGACGCGCCTACGAAACGCGGGGGAGATTCTCGTAGGACCTGCGACCCCCATCTGTCTCGGCAACTATTGCATAGGCACCAACGCCATTCTGCCAACCGGCGGCTTTGCTCACACCTTTTCGGCAACCTCGGTTCACGATTTTCTCAAGCGCACGGGCGTGGCCTATGTGACAGCTACAGGGTACCGTGCGTTAGAAGAGACAACGCGGACGCTGGCAGAATTTGAAGGCTTCCCAGCTCACGCGGCTGCCGTCAGCGAGCGTGCCCTGCCGACGTGGCCAGAAGCTGGCGAGTAAGGTGGCGGCCTTATGGGCTGTGGCTGGCTCAGCCGGTCCCCAGGAAGGTGGAGCAGTGCGGACTTGCCGGGCATGGGGCGGCTGAGCTGTGCAGGGTTCACATAGAGATAGTACAATAGCTTACTTCCTGTTCAGTGAAAATGTGCTATAATGCGCCCAGCACCATGAGCAACGAGCGAGCGTTTTTCCTGGAAAACCAGGAAGCCTGAGCTGGTAGGCTGGGGGCGAGAGAAGGGTCGAGAGGGGAGCAGGGGCGAACCTGATAAAGAGGATAGCCAGTGGCAGGGGCTTGGAGACAACGGAGTGGTGGACAGGCCAGCAGAGCAGGGTCGATACGCCTTGCGTGAATGCAAGGGCAAGGGGCGACCCTTTCAAGAGAATTCTGGGCTGCATTAAGAAGCGGTGTAAGGAAAGATGGCTAGCAATCACTCTGATCCCAGAGAAGTCGTGTCTGCCGGGAATGCAGCAACACCTTCAAGCGGGCAAGGCGAGAGCGGACCTCGGTTGCCCCCGCCGCCGGGAGCTCCGGCGGCGGTTGGGGCTGGTAGTGTGATGCCGGCGAGTGCCGGGTCAGCAGCATCGGGGGCTGGGGTGATGCGCCTCAGCCCTGGGGTCTTGCTGTCGAATGGGCGCTATAGAATTGAGCATCTGGTGGCGGCGGGCGGTATGGGAGCTGTGTATCGCGCGATCGATCTGCGCTTTGAGCGTCCCTGTGCGGTCAAAGAAATGCTGGACGATTTTCAGAGCGAGGTGGAGAGGAACCAGGCAGTCGAGTGGTTCAAACGAGAAGCAACCCTGTTGCTTGATTTGAATCATCCCTGTATCCCGCGCGTACGCGACTTCTTTGTGGAAGAGGGGCGCCATTATCTGGTGATGGACTTCATTGAAGGGCGCACGCTGGCCAAAGTGCTGGAGGAGGAAGGGAATGTTGTGGGGCTTAACGGTGCGCGGGGTGTCCCCGAGGCGCGCGCCAGGAGCTGGGCGCAGCAGATCTGCAACGTTCTGAGCTACCTGCATCGCCAGAATCCGCCGATTATCTTCCGTGATCTGAAGCCGTCGAACATCATGGTCACGGATCGTGATGAGATCAAGCTCATAGACTTTGGGATTGCGCGTACCTTCCAGTCGCAGCGCCAGGCCACCATCATCATGACCATTGGCTATGCGCCTCCGGAGCAGCTGCATGGGATGCCGGAACCGCGCAGCGACATCTATGCCCTGGGGGCGACTTTGCATCGCCTCCTGACGCATCACGATGCGGCCAACAATAGGCCGACGATCTTCTCGTTCCCTCCAGTGAGGAGCTTGCGCCCCGATGTCTCACCCGAGTTTGAGCAAGTCATCATGAAGGCGCTGGCGCCCAGCGTAGAGCAGCGCTGGTCGAACGCGGCGGAGATGGAGCGGGCGATTCTGAGTCTGCCGCCGATCAAAGTGACGCCGCCGTTGGCGAGCAGCGTGCCGCCAACAATAGCAGCTGTGCCGGCGACGCCGGGGCAGGTGGCGCTGCCAGTCGGTGGTACCACCGGCCCAGCCGGGCAATTCATTCTCACAGCGCAGGCTCAGCTGCAGGCTGGGCGAATCGAAGCTGCCTATGCTGCTGTCCAGCAGGCTTATGCCCTGGAGCCAAACAATGCCCTGGTCCATAAGATCTTTGGGCAGGTTTTTGCGCGCCGTCAGCCGCCTGATCCTCAGCGGGCGATTCAAGCGTACAACCGCTCAGTTCAGCTCAATCCCAATGATGCTGAGACGCATAAGCTGGTTGGGGATGTCTATCATTTCATCCTCATGCGCCCAGGTGATGCCAGCACAGCCTATACGCAGTCTCTGCGCCTGAATCCCAATGATTTCGAAGCCCACCAACGCCTGGCGCAGTGCTACGAGCGGCTGAATCAGTTTGAGCCTGCCTTACGGGAGTTTCAAGAAGCCCTGCGGCTCGCTCCCAAGGTTCCGAATCTGCTCGTCGCTTTGCACTATGAGATCGGCCAGCTGGCCTGGCGACTCAATCAGCTACCACTGGCTGAGCGGAGCTTTGTGCAGGTCCTGATTATCAATCCCGCGGATCATCAGACGCGCTTCCTCTTGAGCCAGGTCTATGAGCGGGAGAACAAGCTCGGCGATGCACTGCGCGAGTGCCGCTATGTCGTTGGGGCCATGCCCACCAATCAGGCGGCTCAGGCCATGTTACAGCGCCTGCAAGCCAGGTTAGGACGATGAGAGACTATTTGCTCCTTCGGCGCATTTCGTCAGCTTTGGATGTAAGGGAGAAAGTGCCGATGAGTACGTATCACCTGTGTTCCGCGGAAAGGAAAAACATCGGCCTGCTGTCAACCAGAATTGGCCTCTTGCTTGGCGCGCTTCTCATCGCCTTACAGCTCCTGTGGCCTGTTGCTGCAGTCGCTGCTCCTGGAGGTGGGAGCGTCGACGTCGGGAAAAGTCAGGTGCTTGACCTGGTGGGGGCTGCAGTCGTTCGTTTGCTGGTGACCTATACTTCTGATCATGCGAGTGGTGGTCAGCTACCTCTCACACGGACCTCAGTGGGAAGCGAGCTGTCCGATGAGCCGGCCCCGCTGAGTCCGCCTGATGTTCAGTGCACAGGCTTGGGGGTGCTTGTCAGAAGCTGGCAGCCGCGGGGAGCAAATGACCTCAACGCCTGGGTCTTAACCGACGGAGACCTGGTGAGCAGGTTGCGCCTCTGTGGAAACAGTGGCAGCCTCCCGGGCCAATTAACCTCGATTGATATTTATAGCAGCTCAACCGGGCTGGGAACCCTGTTGACTCGCATTGCTTGTGCTGGCTTACCGCTGAGCTGCTCGAATCGTGGCCCGTTGTTCCCAGAGGGTGGCAGTAGTTGCCCGATAGCACTCGATAATTGTGCTCATACTCTCGTGCTTGTTCCTTTCCATAGCGCCTATGCTCTCCCTTCTGCCGACCTGGCATCGCTCTCCTCGGGGGAGCAGACAACGACCTTTGGACTGGAGCTTACTGACGCCAGCGGCGCCCTGCCTGCTCAGGCCAGCCAGGCGCCAAACTTTCTCACTCCCGAGCTGATTGGGGGCCAGGAGCGACCTGTAAACACCGCCACCTCGACACCTGGTGAGCCGCAGGAGGGGGGGACGCCAATCGTTAATCAGGCTGGGCAGGTCGTTGGCTTGCAGCTTCTCAGCGGCGAGGCCAGCGACGCCAGTCAAGTGCGTGCTCTCCTCAACAGCTTCAACCTGCTAGAGGCGCCCGCTAATCCGCTCCTTGCTCACTGGCGAGCTGGCATCCAGGACTATTATCGTGGCCAGTATCAGCAGGCCAAAGGGGAGTTTCAGCAAACCCTCACGCTCAGCCAAAACCAGCTGCGAGGGGCCCAGCAATTCCTCCAGCTCATCAACCAGCGTCTGCAGACTCCAACAAGTAGTCAGGCCCAGCCGCAGGGGGCAGGCAGCGAGGTCGGTTTCGCGGGGCTCCCGCTGCTTGTCTGGGGAGGCATCGTCGGCTTGCTCCTCCTGGTAGTCATTCTGCTGTTGATCACTCTCACGGTGGGGCGCGTCAAGAGGCGCAAGGAGCTGGAGCGCTTCCGCAAAGAAGAGGAAGAAGCCAAGCGCCAGGCAGATCTGGAAGCGGAGCGTCAACGGCAGCGGGTCAGAACTCTCCAGGCGCAGCCGCAGCCGCAAGCCGCAGTTCCTGCAGCGAGACCCCAACAGAGCCAGCTGGAGAGGGAAGAAAGAGCGGTGGCCTCGGCGTCGACAGCTGGAGCCGCGGCCCTGCTGCAATGTCCGCGCTGTAAGCAGCAGGTCAGTCGTGGTGTCGAATATTGCCCCTCATGTGGTGTGTTGCTCTCACCATCGACCTCGGGCCTGCGCCTCCGTGCGCTCGTGCCGCCCGAGGCTGCGGCTCCTCAGCCAGCAGCACCCATGCCGGGGACAGAGGCGCCGACCGAGAACGAGATGCCGGCGGCGGCTTTCTCGACGTCCCCTTCCCCTGCTCAATCCGCCTCGGTGACCCCGCTCAGCGATCAACCCACCTTTGTCTTGCCCCCACTCAGCGATCAACCAACGCAAGCGATCGCTGCCCCTGCCGCTTCGAGGTCAGAGGGCAAAACTCAGGTCATAAGAGGAAGACAGCGGATGAAGAGCCTTCAGCTGGTGGTTGGTCATCGCACTGATCCAGGCATTAAACGGCGCCATAAGCCGAATGAGGACAGTCTGCTGGCCATTCTTGGGGGGCGGCAACTCGGCGGTGGGCAGGTGCAGCCCTGGGGCCTCTTCGTTGTGGCTGACGGCATGGGGGGCCATGCCAATGGACAGGATGCCAGCCGCCTGGCCATTCAAACGATTGTCGACTACGTACTCCCTTCGCTCCTACGCGGGCACGAGCTGAGTAGCAATGACTACCAGCGCCTCCTGGTAGAGGGAGTGCAGTCGGCCAATCAGGCTGTTCACGAGCAGAACCAGCGCGAGCATGCCGACATGGGAACCACCATGACCACAGCTTTGATTGTCGGCTCCGTGGCCTATGTTGCCAATGTAGGTGATAGCCGCACCTATCTCTATCGAGAGGGTGGAGGCCTCAAGAAGGTCACACAAGATCATTCGGTAGTTGCCAGCCTGGTAGAAGCAGGCATTATCAAACCAGAGGATATCTACACCCATCCGAAGCGCAATCAGATCTATCGGAGCTTAGGCGAAAAGCCAATCGTCGAGGTCGATCCTTTCCGCGAGGAGCTGCTGCCTGGCGATAAACTCTTGCTCTGCTCCGATGGTCTCTGGGATATGACTCGTGATCCCTACATTGAGTCTGTGCTGCGCAAGTCCGCTGATCCTCAACAGCTCGTTAACGATCTGGTGCAGCTCGCGCTCGATGGTGGCGGAGAGGATAACATTTCCGTCATTGTCGTCCAGCTCGTCGAAAGTACACGCGCGAAAGGCTCGACAGTCCTGCAAGTCCTTGCTCAGCCGGATCAGTTTGCTCTACCTACCTTGCCACAGAGCTGACACCGCAGCAGCACGGCGGCGATCGAAAGCAGCAGAGGCGAGCAGAGGCGAGCAGAGGCGCGCCAGGAGAAGCATCCTCCTGGCGCTTGCTTTTTGGGTCGGGGAGTGGTCCGGTTCTGCCAGGCCAGAGAGGGGTAGAGTCAGCCGGTCAGTTTGTCGCCTGTTCAACCCTGTGCTATAATCTTTGCAGCATCTTCTGACCCTCTTTTCCTTTGTAAACAAGGGTCCGACAGCTGGAGGAAGGCGTGTGTCACTAACTACCAGTACTGGTTATCTTTATGCCGCGATTCTGCTGGCCGCTGGCTTCACCTTTGTCTTGATCACAATGACGGTCGCGAATCTGCTGGCTCCCAGACGTAGGACAGCAGAAAAGCTGCAGACCTATGAGTCGGGCGAGGTGCCGATCGGTTCGGCCTGGGTCCAGTATCCGCTGGGATTCTACATCTTTGCCTTGCTCTTCGTTGCCTTCGATGTCGATATTGTCTTTATTGTCACCTGGGCTGTCCTTTTCAAAAGCCTGAGTATCTTTGGCTTTTTTGAGATACTCTTCTTTATTATTGTACTTGCGCTCGGTCTGGTCTATGCCTGGCGCAAGGGAGTGATCCGATGGATATAGTACCGCGTGTTTCGCAGATTCCGAGCGCCTCCGACTATAGTGACGAGCTAAACGAGCTTGCGCGCGACCTGGCGCCGCTAGCGCAGATCACCGGTCAGCCGGTGGTGTCGCGGGTGATGAAAGGCAATTATCTGGGCATCGAGGTTGATCGCGCCCATCTGGTGGCTGTCTGTCGCTTTCTCCGCGATCAGCTTGGCTTTGACCTGCTCAGCTGCGTTTCCGGGGTTGACATGCTTGACCATCTGGAAACGGTCTATCATTTGCGTTCGACCACGCGCGGCTCGCTCTTGCAGATCAAAGTGCGCCTGGAGGCCGAGAACCCGGAGGTGGATAGCGTAGTTTCGGTCTGGCCGACGGCGAACTGGCTGGAGCGGGAGACCTACGATCTGTTCGGCATCCGTTTTACGGGGCATCCCGATCTGCGGCGCATGTTGCTAGATGACGATTTTGAGGGGTACCCCCTGCTGAAGAGCTTCCATCAGGTGCCTCTGACGGTCAAACCGCCAGCCACGACCCAGGTTGATCCCAATATGGCGGTTGCTGGCCAGTATCAACAGCGTGGGGTCGAGCATGTGGTGCAGAAGAAGTTTGGCCAGGGCAAACTAGAGCGACTGCATCCAGGAACGCCAACCTTTGGCCATGCCTCCCATGCTCACGAGCACGAAGAGGAAGAAGGAGAGGCGCGTTCGAGTTCGACGGAGGGCCAGGCTCGCTAATGGCCAGCAGCAGGGGGAGCAGCAAAGGAACCAAAGCCAGAGCCTCAGCGAAGGCCGCCCGGCGCGCTGAGGAGGAGCAGCCTTCACAAGGGCCAAGCTCGGGGCGAGGGTTATCAGCGCAGCGGGAGCGACCGCTGCCTGCCCGCTCGCCGTCCGAGCTACGGAGCTTGCTCTGGTCTCTCTTTCTGGCGCTGGCCTTCTGGTGCCTGGCGATCATCTTTTATGTGAGCCTGGAGCGAGATCCGAACCGCGTTCTCTACGCTGCAATGGCGGCGCTCCTGGGACTGCTTTGGACTGTCAACTTCTGTCTCCGCCTCTCCCGAAGGCGAGGGCGCTGAGGCGCTCGCCCGGTAGCTATCTAAAGCAAGGTTTGCCTCGCCCATCATCTGGGCCTGGTTGCTGCCCTGCCTGTCAAGCGGTCGGCCAGCCAGCTAGCAGCGAAAAACCAAGAGGGAAGAGTCATCCTGCTCTGAGTGGCTGGAGAGCTGCATCGAGGTTCAGGTACAGTGCAGTTAGTGGAGCGATACGTTGGCCAGGCTTGCTCACTGCGGACACTGAACACTGACTACCTCTACTACCTGCTGAGTGAGACAAAGAGCTGCGAGGAAGCTATGGCGACCAATCAAGGTGTGAATAGACCTCCTCTCGAAGGGGTTGCGCCCGGTGAGCTGCGCTCCGAGGAAATGATCCTGAACATGGGGCCGCAGCACCCGAGCACTCACGGCGTGCTCCGTCTTGTCCTCACCCTCGAAGGTGAGACGGTGGTGGATTGTACGCCGGTTATTGGCTACCTCCATCGGGGCATTGAGAAGATTCTGGAGAATCGCACGGTGATGGCCGGCATTCGCTATATGGACAATGCCGACTATCTCTCACCGATGCTCAACGAGACCGCCTATGTAGGGGCGGTCGAGCAGTTAATGGGTATTGAGCCGCCGCGCCGCGCCCAATACATTCGCCTGATCACCAATGAGCTGCAGCGCATCGCCAGCCATCTGGTGGCCATTGGCACCTATCTGCTCGACCTGGGTGCTTTTACGCCGATTCTATGGACCTTTCGCGATCGTGAAGGGATTCTCTCGCTCTTCGAGGCCCTGGGAGGAAGCCGCTTTAATGTCAACTACATGCGCGTGGGCGGCGTCCTCCATGATTTTCCCAAGGGCTGGCTTCAGCAGTGTGAAGCCTGGTGCAATCAGTTCGAAAAGAACCTGCAAGAGCTAGAGACCCTGATCACGGGAAACGAGATTTTCGAGGCGCGTACCCAGGGCGTTG
The DNA here is from genome assembly GCF_001748285.1 of Thermogemmatispora onikobensis. Taxonomy (NCBI): domain Bacteria; kingdom Bacillati; phylum Chloroflexota; class Ktedonobacteria; order Thermogemmatisporales; family Thermogemmatisporaceae; genus Thermogemmatispora; species Thermogemmatispora onikobensis. The sequence continues at coordinate 42,801 of NZ_BDGT01000018.1, forward strand.
GCTATGTTGATCCTCAGCAGGCCATTGCCTATGGACTGACTGGTCCCATGCTGCGCGCCAGTGGCGTGAATTGGGACCTGCGGGTCAATCGCCCCTATATGGCCTATCGGGAAGTCAAGGTCAATCCCCAGGTGCGGCAGGAAGGTGACTGCTATGCGCGCTATCGGGTGCGTATGCAGGAGATGGCGGAGAGCCTGCGCCTGGTACGGGTGGCAATGGATCAGCTGCCGGGTGGCCCAATCTCGACGCGGACACCAATTGCGCTCCGTCCACCACGCGGCGAAACCTACTTTGCCATTGAGAGCAGCAAGGGCGAGCTGGGGATCTACTTTATCAGCAATGGCAGTGAGTACCCGTGGCGGGCCAAGATTCGTGGGCCTTCCTTTGTCAATCTTCAGATTCTGCCCGAATTGCTGCGCGGCCACAAGATGAGCGATGTCGTGGCCATTCTGGGAAGCCTGGATATTGTGCTGGGAGAGGTCGATCGTTAACGCGCGCGGGCAAGGCCATAAGCCGCTCTTCTCGCGAGGCAAGAGCTGCCAGCTGTTCAAACGCTTGCTGGCTCCAGGCTGGGCAATCGCTCCTGCCTGGCAGCGGTGACCACGGCTGGTAGCCTGCTCTGAAGAAAGAAGGGTGCGCGTGTCTTGCTTGTAAGCCCGCTGATGCAAGGTAAGAGAGTGGAGTGTATCCTATGTCCGGTGGAGTTGTATTAGCCGAAGTCTGGTGGGAGCAGCTCCTCCACGGCATCCTTTCTTGGGAGTTTCTCCAGTTCGTGGTGGCGTTTGTTTCCATCTTTGGCTTCGTGTTGACAAGTGCAGTGATTCTGATCCTGGCCGAGCGCAAGGTCATGGCCTGGATGCAGGATCGCTATGGCCCATTGCACACGGGACCCTGGGGCTTGTTGCAGACAGTGGCCGATGTGGGCAAATTGCTGCTTAAGGAAGATATTCATGCTGGCAAAATCGATAAGGCTGTTTTTATCCTGGCCCCTTCGGTCTTTCTCGCCCCGGTGATTGCCTCGTTTGCCGTGCTGCCCTTCTCGCCCTATATTAGCCTGCCAGGGGGGCCGTTGGCGACGGGCATTGTCTACTTGATCGCTATGAGCTCGCTCGATGTGGTGGGCGTGGTCATGGCAGGCTGGGGTTCGAACAACAAGTATGCCCTCATTGGGGGCCTGCGCTCTGCGGCCCAGATGATCTCTTACGAGCTACCGCTCGTTCTCTCTCTGGTCAGCATTGTGATGCTGACGAGCATCCTGCTTGACAACGGCCTCGGCACCATCGCTATCAAGGACATTATGAATCTCCAGATGGCGCAGAGTTGGCCGGGCAAGGGCAACCCAGTCTGGGACTTCATCTTCGAGGGCTTCACCCCCTGGGCCTGGTTTATTCTGGTGCAGCCGTTGCTCCTTTTGATCTACTATACCTGTGGATTGGCCGAGACGAACCGCTCGCCTTTTGATCTGCCCGAGGCCGAATCGGAGCTGGTGGCCGGCTACCTCACTGAGTATAGCGGCATGCGCTGGGCGCTCTTCTACCTCGGCGAGTATGGCAACATGACCATTGTCTCAGCGATCACGGCCATGCTCTTCCTTGGTGGCTGGTCGGGTCCGGGCGTGGCCTTCCTGACGGCTCCCGGTATGGCCATTGGCTGGCAAGTCCTGGGCAATCTGCTGGCGCTCTTCTACTTTATCCTCAAGATCTACCTGCTCTGTGGCGTCTTCATCTGGGTGCGGACGACTCTGCCGCGCCTGCGCGCCGATCAGCTGATGCAGTTTGCCTGGCTGATTCTGATCCCCACGACCCTGGTCAACATTGTCCTGACTGGGGCGCTCTATCTGGTTCTGAACGCTCTGGGGGCCTCGAACCTGGTCTTCCTGATCGTCCTGGGGGTCGTCAACTGGCTGATGCTCTTTGGCTTCTTCTGGGTGGTCAGCCGGGCGACGACAGCCTCGACGCGACGTGCGGTGGCGCCAGCCATTCGCGCTCGCCAGCGCCTGGCGGCCCTTACGACGACTCCCGTCGCACCCCAGCTCCCTGAGCCAGAGCGAGCCGGCGTGACCGGCGCCGCCGGCGGCGGCAGGTAAAGTTCGCTCAGCAGTAGTCAGTGAGATACCATCGGGCGCTGGAAGAGGCTTCAGTCAAGAGGGTTGCGACTGGCGGATGATTGCTACTGGTTCGGCCTGCTGCTACTGCTGCTGCTGCTGCTGCTGCGCCAGGCCGGTATCTCTCCAAGAGAGCGGCATGATCAAGAAAGGGCAGGAGCCTGTCAGAGCCGACGCGGCTAGACAGGCATCCTGCCCTGCTCATCAGGGCCCGTGTTCTTGCTTGCCTCTCCCGCCGGGATGCCCTTAACCTATCCTGGTGTCCTGCTTTTCTCCCTCCCCCATTCTCCCCTGAAAAGAGGCCGCTCAGGCGAGCCGAAGGGCAGGCAAGTGGCTCCTTCCTAGAAACCCCGCAGCTTAAGAATGACAGTGGTGAGCAGGATGTTCAGGAGAGCGCCGAGGGTCACCTGGGCCACCGTATGCCGGCGTAAGACCACCCGTGACCAGCTTACCAGAATGAGCAGCAGGAAAAGCGGCAGCATCACTGAGCCGTACATGGCGGTCAGCAGGGTTGCAGCACTGGCCATTGAGGAGGCATGAACGCTGATTTTCCACCAGAGTGTAATGAAGAGCATCACGATGCTGCTTGCGATGGTAATGATCAGCAGCGTCATCAAGTTATAGGGGCCGTGGAGAGTTTGCAAGACAAAGAGGCCAACGGTGGCGGAAGAGATAGAGAAGACATAAGGGCCCATGCGCTCGGAACGGCGTGTGATCTCCAGATCGGAGAGCCGACCAGTGTGAACGCCGATGGCGATATAGAGCAGGGGACCCAGGCTTAGGAAAAAAAGAGCGATAAAGGCGCAAGCCAGTGCATGGCGCGGGTCGGCGCTATGGTAAAGTGCTACTAGTGTTACCAGTGGCAAAGAGATAGAAAAAGGCGCAAGGATATTGGAAACATGACGCGCAATCCGTAGACGCAAAGACTCGCTATCAATCATACCAAATTCACCAGGTTGAGGGCCGGCGGCGTCTTCTTTGAGTACCTGAGTCAGACGGCGGCTATTCATCACGATCACTCTTTCCCTTCCTCGTGAGCGGCGGCAGTTGTGATCTGAGCGAGCTGGCTGGCCTGGTGCACCACGACAGGATAGCCCAGAATGCTAGAGGCGACCTGGCGGAAGGAGGTCGGGTCACCGCTGCACCACACTTCCAGTCTGCCGCTGGGGTGCTGGCCCTGTGACTTCGTCGAGGGCTTGAGGAGCGCGGTGGCTTCCAACACCGAGCGTGTCCGGCGAGCAATCGCCGCTCCGCTATCGATAACCTGGACGCCGCTGCCAGCCACGCGCTCGATCAGCGGGCGCAAAGCCGGAAAATGGGTGCATCCCAGGACCAGCACATCGATATCTTTGCTGAGCACGGGCCTCAGAGCCTGGCGCACGACCTCCTCCGCCGTTGGCGTATCCAACTCGCCGCGTTCGACGAGAGTCACCAGCTCAGAGCAGCCGTGGCTATAGGTCTCAGTATCGCGAGCAAAGTCGGCAATGAGCTGCTGCAAATAGGGCGAGCGTGCCGCTTGATTCGTAGCAATGATACCAATGCGTCCCTTGCGTGTCAGGCGTGCTGCGGGCTTCACGGCGGGCACTACCCCGACGAAAGGCACAGGGAACGTGGCGCGCAGAGTGGCAAGGGCCGCTTGTGAGGCGGCATTGCAGGCAACAACGATCAGTTTCACGCCGCGCTCTACCAGGAAGCGACTGATCTCCAGCCCCAGCTGGGTGATCTCAGCCTCGCTGCGCAGGCCGTAGGGGCAGTGAGCCGTATCGCCGACGTAGAGGTAGTCCTCGCCGGGTAGCTCTTGCCGCAGGACGCTGAGAATAGTCAAGCCGCCGGCTCCCGAATCAAAAACCCCGATGGGAGCGCTGGCCTGACCGGCTCCCGGGGCTTGCAGGGTCGGCTGCTTTGATGGCTGGGATTCTATCCCCTGCTGGAGATGGGCACTTTGTAGTCTACTACTCAATGGTGTCTCAGATGCTTGTTTCAACTCACTATTGTGCATAACACTACTGCAGATTCACCAGCATAGTCATGACATGGAAAAGTACGTCTCCTGATAGCGATCGCCTGGTCTCATGCTGGAGGCGCTGGCAGGTGGGATGCTGACCAGAAGAGCCAGGCTTCTCAACCGTAAGGTCAGGAGAGTGGCCCAGATAGAGGCGAGCAGAGAGGTGCCAGGGCCTCTTTGTTAGAATACTCCCCTGTCCCAGGCCATGCAATCCAGGTGCGTGGCTGTCGCTCTCGCCTGGTCCTTACCTTGCTCGCTTGCACGCAGGCTGGCTCAGACCCTTCCGGCGAGCCGCAGTGACTCAGCCGGACTGGCCTGACTGACGACATTGGCTATTTCCGCGAAGGACACGCTTCGCTGGATGTGGCCATCGGCCTGGGGCGGTGCTTCTCTCAAGTGAAGCGATCCATCCGTCCAGGGGCCGCAAACGCCGGTTGTATCAGTCAGGGTACTCTATATAAAACGATCCAGACGAGGGATCAACCACACTGGCGACACCTGTCCCACTCGTCGCAAGGGTCCGTTTGATCAATGACTCAGCCGCGAGCCGCGGCAGTAGCAGGCGCTGGGAAAGGAGAGGGAGGTCGCAACGCAGCCGTGCATTCTGCATGCAGCCGGGCGGTGATTCTAACGCTTCTCTAACACTCTTCCTACGCTTCTCTAATGCTTTTCCTACGTAGCTCTAATGGGGGGTATGGCATACTCGAAGCAGGCTCAGGTGTTGCTTGGACAGCAAGGAGAGGCGAGGACCCATGTACGCAGCGAGCAATCGGTCACAAGGGAACGCTGGTCAGAGTGCTCAGCGGGCGCCGCAACCGCAGCCGTTGCGCTGTGCGAACTGCGACATCGAGATTCGCTGGTCTCCAACGATCGTGCAGGGCAAGGCTTATTGCTGTAGTGGGTGTGCTGCTGGGGGCCCTTGCAGCTGTGATTATTCACAGTATCGCTCAGTCAACATTGCTGGTGTGATCCACTACATGCCTGAGCATGAGGGGCAAGATTCTACTCAGCCGCATGGGATGGAAACAAGCCCGTCCTGAGCTGCTAGAAGGGTACTTGTGAGAGGCTCGTTGGCTCCAGTGGCCCCTGGTTCTGCTGTCTCCCCGTCCTGCAGCAGCTGCCGATTGAACGCACAGAGTGTGGAATCGGAGTCTGCATCGTCCCACGCCGATCTGAGGCCATAGGCAACGTGAGGGAAGCGGTCTGGTCTGTGACAAGGTGGCCGGCGAGGAGGCGCGAAGCTTTTCTGAGAGTGGAAGCTCGCCTGGTAGCCCCTTTTGTTCGCTTGTGTACCTACGCGAGAGACGCGATGGGTCCTGTACAAGAGAAGTGCGCAACCCTAAAAAACTAGCGGAAGAAAGGGAGAAGACGTTCGTGGCGAAGATCCGTCCTGTTGGCGACCGCGTGGTGGTGAAGCCCGCGGCCAAAGAAGAGGTCACTAAGAGTGGTATCGTCATTCCTGATACAGCTAAGGAGAAGCCCCAGGAAGGGACCGTCGTTGCCGTAGGGAGCGGTCGGCTGCTTGATAATGGCGAGCGGGCGGCGTTGGAGGTGCGCGAGGGCGATCGGGTGCTCTTTGCCAAGTATAGTGGCACTGAGTTCAAGCTCGATGGCGAGGAATACCTGGTACTAAAAGAGAGCGATATTCTCGCCGTTCTGAGCTGATTGGACCCCGCTGTGAACTCTCCCATGTGTTCGCGCTCCCCCCTCCGAAGAGGGAGAGCTGCGGTCGACCGAACAATCGCTTAGCCGAGATAGAGAGGAAGGAACAAGCGATAAATGGCCAAACAGTTAGTATTTGATAGTGAGGCGCGTCGTTCGCTGAAGCGAGGAATCGACCTGCTCGCAGCCGCGGTCAAAGTAACCCTCGGCCCCAAAGGCCGAAATGTTGCCCTCGATAAGAAGTTTGGTGCTCCCTCCATTACGCACGACGGTGTCACGGTGGCCAAGGAGATCGAGCTGGAGGACCCCTTTGAGAATATGGGGGCTCAGCTTCTGAAGGAAGCGGCCACCAAGACCAACGATGTGGCTGGTGATGGCACGACAACGGCCACCGTCCTGGCGCAGGCCATCGTCACGGAAGGCTTGAAGAACCTGGCCGCTGGTGCCAATCCGATGCAGCTCAAGTATGGTATCGATCGCGCCACCGAGGCTGTTGTCGACTATATCCGTTCGGTAGCAGTACCGGTACAGACGCGCGAAGATATTGCCCACATTGCAACCAACTCCGCGGCGGATGAGACGATCGGCAGATTGATCGCCGATGTGATGGACAAGGTTGGCAAGGATGGCGTCATCACCGTCGAGGCTTCTCGTGGCACCAGCTTCGAGACGGAGTTTGTCGAGGGCATGCAGCTCGATAAAGGCTTTGTCTCGGCTTACTTCGTGACCAACAATGAGAAGCAGGAAGCCGCCATTGAGAATCCCTATCTCCTGATTACCGATCGCAAAATCAGTGCTGTCCAGGATATCCTGCCAGTGTTGGAGAAGATCACACAGCAGGGGCGGCGCGAGCTGGTGATCATCGCTGAAGATGTCGATGGGGATGCCCTGGCGACGCTGGTGGTGAATAAGGTGCGTGGCGTGCTGAACGTGCTGGCCGTCAAGGCCCCAGGCTTCGGCGATCGCCGCAAGGAGATGCTCCGCGATATCGCGGCGCTGACTGGCGGCCAGGTGATTAGCGAGGAGATGGGCCGCCGCCTTGATTCGGTGACGCTGGCCGATCTGGGGCAGGCCCGCCGCGTGGTGGCAACCAAAGATACAACCACCATCGTCGAGGGCCGCGGCAATCCGGCTGACATCCAGGCGCGCATCCGTCAGATCAAGGCCCAGATCGAGGAGACGACCAGCGACTACGATCGCGAGAAGTTGCAGGAGCGCCTGGCGAAGCTGGCCGGAGGCGTGGCCCTGATCAAAGTCGGGGCCGGCTCGGAGGTCGAGCAGAAGTATCGTCAGACGCGCGTCGAGGACGCCCTGTCGGCGGCTCGGGCCGCGGTTGAGGAGGGCATCGTCCCCGGCGGCGGTGTGGCTCTGCTCAATGCAATCGAAGCTTTGGACAAGCTGGAACTGACCGGCGATGCGGCGACCGGGGTGAAGATCCTGCGCCGCGCCCTGGAGGAGCCGGTGCGCCAGCTCGCTATCAATGGTGGCAAGGATGGCTCGGTGGTGGTCGAGGGCATCCTGCGCACCCAGCGCGAGCATAATAACCGCAACTATGGCTACAACGTCCTGCTCGATCGCTATGAGGACATGATCGCCGCTGGTATCACCGATCCCGCTAAGGTGACCCGCTCGGCCCTGCAGAATGCCGCCAGCATCGCGGCCATGATCCTGACCACCGAGGCCCTCATCACCGACGTGCCTGAGAAAGAGAAAGCTGCTACTCCTTCTATGCCTGAGTACTAGCACTCTTCGAACCGCTTCACCCCGACTCTCTGCAACGGGAGCGGGACCAGGTTCTAGCGAGGCCCTCTTTCCTCTCCGATGCTCCTTTTTGGAGAGGATGAGGGCCTCGCTGGCTGTGGGAGCGCTGACTGGACTGGCTGCCGACGCTGGCTTTACTCAGGCGATAAAGTGCAGCGAGGCGAGCATCGGATTGTAGTATTTTTGCATTGCCTCGTCAAAAACGTTGTTGCTGGCATAGAACTGAAGACTATAGTAATGTTGCTTATACATGACACTTAGAGTGACGAGGTGCAAGCTCTGGTTGTTGTTCAGGGGAAAGCTCACGTCGTCCTCGCTCCAGGCCTGGCCCCCGACGGTCCGTGTCTGGGGCGTATTGGTCAGCGTTTGTGGATTGCTCAGGCTGGTGGCCTGAGCGAAGTTCTGAATCAGAAACTGGTCAAGCTCGTGCGCGCTGGAAAAGGCCTGGTTGGCATCGCTAGGAAATTGAACAACGAGCAGACTCAATGGAACTGAGAGACTCTGAGGAGGATCGAGTGTGAGCGTTTTGACCCCGCTGCTGGAAGTGTTGAGCTGGCCCTCAAGCCAATCCTGGGGAAGGTTCATGGTCAGACCCAGAGATTGGCTACTGGCATTGCTCAAGGGCTTGAAAGAGGATGGTGTGGGCAGAACGTTCGTGGTCGAGCTCTGACTGCCTGCCGTGGCGGTTGCTGCTGGCGCTTGACTGGGGAGCTGAACGCTGTGCGCGGGCGCTTTGGGGGCGAAATAGCCGTGGACCCACAACAGTCCCACGGCAAAACCAGCGCCGAGCAGACAGCTCAGGAGCAGCACGGTGACCACCGTGAGCCAGCGGCTGGAACGTCCTGCTGGTCGAGCCTGGCCCGGAAAAGCGATAGCTGTGCTCTGACCAGCAAGACCGTTGGCCAGCAGCAAGGGGTTGGAGACTTCGCGCGGGTCACGTGGCCAGGCAGGCGTATCGGCAGGGAGGTACGAATAATATGCCTGTGCTCCTGATGAGACTGCCGTGCCACACTGAGGACAGACCACGGCAGAGACCGGTAGTTCTATCTTGCATTGTGTGCAGGTCATGGCTGCACCTCTCTCGTGTTCGTTCCGACAACAGCTGCTGTTGTCGGAGAATGACCTCTGTTCAAGAGATGAATGGATGGGTAGATAGGGTGGCTACAGCCGGGTGAGGCTGTTCCTCTTGCTCCGGCGCCCCTTCTTCGCTCGCGCTTGGCCGCTTCTCCCTGGCCAGCCAGGCCAGCTGGCTAGTCGGCGAGCGCTATCTCGGCTTGGATGCTGGCCTCCTCCACCAGGGGGCAGAGTCCCTTGCCTGATCGGTGCGGCCCGGTTCTGTCCAGGCGATTCATCAGGGCTCTTGCTCACTGAGCGTCAGGCGCTCCTGGCCCCTTCCGATGAGCTGCGAGCTAGTGAACCCAACGGCAGTCAAAGCGAACCTGTCCGCTGCGACGATCGGTGATGGCTCTGATGATCTCCAGTGTAATTGGCTCGCCAATAGCGACCGGCAGATCGTTCTCATCGAGCACGCGGCACTCAAAATGGCGTGTTGGGTCATTGAGATCGGCAATGACGCAACGCACATAAGAACGCTCCTCACCGCCAATAGAGGCCCGTAAGCCGGATTCCTTAGCGAGTAACTTTCCCGTGCGCTTCACCGTCCCCTGGCCCCCCTCTCTGGGAATCCTCTCACTCACCGTCCTCCTCTCCCACTAGGATGGCAACCTGCTAAAGACATAGTAGAAGAATCTGCAGCAAAAGTCAACGATGCTGCCACCCGGCAACCAAGGCGCTTCTCTGTTGACCTGCCCTGCTCCCGGCCCTTCTTGAGGAAGCGGGAGCAGGGTGGCCTGGGGCTGCTCGTTCTCCTCGGCGGCCAGTGCCTGGGAGTACTGGGCTGGGCCTTAGTGAGCGGGGTCCTTAGCCCAGCACCTCGGGATTGACCAGGTTGGGGGGGCGGCGCCCTTCATGGTGGGCAACAATGTTATTACTGGCCACCAGCGCCATCTGATTGCGTGTTGCGTAGGAAGCGCTGGCAATATGCGGTAGCAATACCACGTTTTCCATCGTCAAAAGCTCTGGTTCGATGGCCGGCTCGTGCTCATAGACATCCAGGCCGGCGCCGGCGATTTGCTTCGCCTGCAAAGCACGGACCAGGGCCTTCTCATCGACAACGGGGCCGCGAGAAGTGTTGATCAAATAGGCTGTTGGCTTCATCAATGATAGCTCCCGTTCGCCGATCAGGTGGTGGGTTGAAGGCAGATAGGGAGTATGGATGCTGACGAAATCGGACTCGCGCAGCAACTCGTCTAGCGGGGCATAGGTCAGATGATGGGCTGCTTCCTCCTCGGGTGGCAGGCGGTAGAGATTGTAGTAGAGGACGCGCATTTCGAAGCCGCTGGCCCGTTTGGCAACGATCTTCCCGATGCGTCCGACGCCGATCAGTCCCAGGGTTGCATGATGCACATCGGCGCCGCAGAAGAGCAAGGGACCCCAGCCTTTGAACTTCCCGGCGCGTACGAAGCGCTCGGCCTCGGGGATGCGACGAGCGACGGCGATCAGGAGGCCGAAGGCCAGGTCAGCGGTAGTATCGGAGAGGACGCCGGGAGTGTTACTGACGGCAATGCCGAGGCGGGTGGCAGCTTCGACATCGATATTGTTGTAGCCAACGGCCATATTGGCCACCATCTTCAGACGTGGCGTGGCTGAGGCGCAAGCCTCCAGAAAGCGGGCGTCGATCTGATCGGTGAGCAAGCAAAAAATATAGTCATGGCCGGGGCCGCGGCGGAGCAGCTCTTCGTAGGGCCAGATAACGCCTTCCTCCCTATTGGCCTCTACCTCGCCGATGGCCTCCAGAGGTGGGTAGGCGACATCAGGTACACGCTGGGTCACCAGGATTTTGGGACGTTCTGCCATAGCACTCTCCTGCCGATCTTGCTTGACTGCTGCTGCTGCTGACTTGCTGGCGCAACGGCCTGCCTGAAGCATAAATTGAAGCTGGGAAGCCTTGCTTAACAGACCAGGCGCAGACGGTCTGTGCATGACCGCTGGCCATGCCGGCTAGAACTTTCCTTTTATTGTATAACCTCTGACAAGCCTCTCGTCTGATCCCTCTGGTCGTCGGCGCGATCAGTCGGTTGGTAAGCCGGAGGAGCGGGTAGGCGGAAGGGTTTGGCCAGGCGGCGACGCAGGAGCATCAGGAGGGCAGGCCATCCGTCACGCCAGGGAGAGAGCTTTTTCGCCTGGCGGGGGGTATAGCGAATGGGGACTTCCAGGATAGTGAGGCCGGCCTGTACGAGATAGATGGTGATCTCTGGCTCAATCTCGAAGCGGCGCCCCTGGAGAGGGAGGGCCTGCACCACAGCGCGTGGCATGAGCTTGTAGCAGGTTTCCATGTCAGAGAGGCGGCAGCCGTAGAGTAGGTTTGTGACCACTGTCAAAAAGCGGTTGCCCCAGCGTGTCAGCCAGGGCTGTTGAGAGAGATCACGGCAGCCGTACACAGCCACGAGGGGGTGGCCCGCCGAGATCCAACGTTCCACGAGCAAGGGGATATCTTGAGGATCGTACTCCAGATCGGCGTCTTGAATAAGGACCAGGTCGCCCGTGATATAGCCAAAGCCCGTGCGCAGAGCCGTGCCTTTCCCCTGGTTGGTGCTGTGGCGTAGGTAGTGGTAGCGATCAAAGGGCGGCTGCTGGCGCAGGCTCTGTAAGATCTCCCAGGTACGGTCAGTGGAGGCATCATCGACGATGACCACCTCCAGATCCAGAGGGACATGGGCCAACATCTCCAGGAGCCGGGCCACCGTGGCTTCCTCGTTGTAGACGGGTACAACCACCGAAACGCGCATGCTTGCAGTAACCTCACTTCCCGATGCTGTGGAGCGGAGAGCATGGGGGCGCAGTCTGCCCTTTTGCTTCTCTCTCTCCTTATCCAATCCAGGATGACGAGTCTCTGGATGGTAAGGTGTAAGAATAGAGCGCTTTCCTCTCCAGACCGCGGCCCTTTATCAGGTCTGCCGCCTGATCTCGACTCATTCCCAAAGCTGAATCGTACCATCGGTCAAGGCGACGAGCAGGCGACGATCGGCAAAATGCAGGGCGCTGATCTGCCAGGGGTGGTAGAGCTTTTGGACAAGTTGCCCTGCTGTCAGCGACCAAAGCTCAACCACGCCCTCGTTGATCTCGCTATCTTCGCGGGCCACGGCCAGCCAGCTGGCATCATCGGAAAGCGCCAGGCGCGAAGTGCCTCCCAGGGTGCCGACAGCGAGATCGTAGTAGGTGGCGGCTCGCAAATCCTGCACGCGCACGCGATTACGCTCCTGCCGCGCTGCGAAGACCACCGTCTGCAGATCGGGTGTGACGGCATAGGGCGGAGCACAATCGCTACACGCTCCAGCCAGCACAGAGGTGACAATGCGCGGGCGTGGACGGTTCCCAAAGCGGGTGCGGGCAGTTAGATCCCAGCGCCGGACAACAATCACCTCCTCCCGGCTGCCTGGGCTGTGCCCACAGGAAAGCGTCAGCAGGGCGCGCGTATCGCGCGAGAGGGCGCGCAGGCGGATGGCCCAAAACTGGCGCTTCTCGATTTCCTCCTCGATGCAGACCAGGGTCTCCTGGGGAATGGCGCCCTGCCCGGGCTGGTAGAGCAGGACATCGGTGGCACGCGCTCCCACTTTCCGCGGGGTGCGCGGGTCCTCGGCCTGATAGGGAAGAGCGAGGCGCAGGCACGGCGAAGAAGAGTCCGTTGTCGAATCCGGCGAGGGCTGAGCAACGCTTGCTTCCTCCATGAAAGCCAGATCAAGCGTGTAGTGGTCAAAAACGGTGCGCTGCTGCAGAGGATAGCTCCAGATCAGCGAGCCGCTCTGTGTATGCCAGACGTGCAGGCCGAGGCGTCCCCAACCGGCCAGCAGCTCCCCATGAGGGGAAAAGCGCAGTTCGCGCAGCGATTCGACTGTCAGGGCGGGATCAGTGCGAAACTGAGCGAGCTGAGTGCTGTGGGCCACGCTCCAAATGGCTCCCTGGCCATCCAGTGTGCCGGCGGCGATGTACAAGTCCTTATCTTCGGTTTGGAGGCTACCCAGGGCCGAGATCACTCCCAGGGACGTTTGGAGACGAGCACCAGCGCGCAAGGGGCCGCGTGTGCTGAAGATGCTCAGGCTGGCAAACTCTAGCTCCTCCTGTGGGTCAACGCGCTGAGGGTGCCGGCGAGGTCGCAGCAGGCCGCCGCGTACATCCAGCACACCCCGCAGGGCCACATCATACTGCTGTCGCTTCTGGGGGTCACCCAGGACAGCGTAGGCGCGATTGATGCGCTTCATCTGGGTTGCCCCCTCGGGGCCAGCCAGATCAGGGTGGTAGCGCCGTGCCAGCTGTCGATAGGCGCGTTTGATCGTCTCCTGATCGGCATCCGCTGGTACGCCCAGAATGGCGTAGTAGTTTTCCAGTTCGTCCCTCTCCATAGCCAGCTCTGTTGCCTGCTGAAGGTAAGCGGCTCGTACTAGAGCGATACAATGCGTGTTTTGACGCGGTTGCTTTGTATCAACAGGCGTCGCGTGCGCCAGATATACCAGGTTGCCAGAGTGCGATAGGGCCGCCAGCGCTCGCCGAAGACCAGCAGCTCTTTGCGCGTTGGGCGCTGCTCTAGTCCGTAGAGGAGGCGGAGGCCCTCGGCCAGGCCCAGATCATCAACGGGCCAGACATCGAGGCGACCCAGCGAAAAGATCAAAATCATTTCGGCTGTCCAGCGCCCGATACCTCTGACAGCGGTCAGTGCACGGATAACAGCCTCATCGTCAAGCTCCGGGAGCTGCTGCAAGTCCAGCTCGCCGCTCAGAACATGGGTGCAGAGATCGCGTATGTAGCGAATCTTTTGCATAGAAAGACCGACTGCCTGCAGTTGCCGCTCATCGAGGGTGGCAAGAAATTGGGCCTGGATAGGGCCGGGAGGAAGCAGAGCGCGTAAGCGCGCCATAATGGCGTCGGCGGCCTGGACAGAAATCTGCTGTGAAATGATGGCATCGACCAGCGCCTCGAAAAGGTTAGGGTCCGGCACCAGGGTACACGGCCCTACGCGCTCAATGGCGCTGGCCAGAACAGGATCACCGGCTTGCAGCGCCAGGGTGGCTGTAGCAACAAGGTCGGTCCAGGATTGCTGGATTGTCATCTCTCCGTCTTTCTGCTCGCTCAACGCTCTCATACCAGTCGCTTGCTCGCTGATTGCCAGGCGGATTAGCCCCGCCCGGGGGCTGGCCGCTGAGGCAAACAGCACAGCCGCTGATATTGTAGCACATGCTGGCCTCCTGCCGCTGGCGCGCTCTGGCCTGGCAGGCGATGGATGCAATGGAGCAGATAATGACTGAAGAAGTAGATAGACAGGCGGAGGAGATGCGATTTCCTCCTCCGCCTGTGGAGCATTGCAGGCGCTCGTCAGGCCCTGGCCATGAGGCTGCTTTCCTTGAAGTGGAAGAGAGCAGCCAGGGCCACCGCGATGGCCAGGCCGAGGACCGTCAGGGTGGGACCCCAACGCATACCTTCTGTGATTGGGTCACCGTAAAGGTGGAAAATCGAGAGGTTGATCAGCCAGTCAGGCAGTTTCAGCATCGGCTGCAGAAACTCCATTAAGAAGGAAAGAGCTACGAGAAGGCTGGCCAGACCCGTGGTTAGACCAGCGGAGAGGCGCGTTGCAAGCAGGTAGACCAGGGCGGCTGCCAGCCATTCCAACGGCAAGATACCGAAGCAGGCGGCAGCGGTGTCACCAACATCGATGCGCAGATTGATGCTGCTGGCCGTCACCAGGAGGCTGAGCCAGATCCCCAGCGGAGGAATCAGCGAGGCCACCACCACAGCCGCGGCGTGCTCGCCGAGCAAGCGGATACGGGAGTGAGGCGTACTCAGGATCAGCTCCAGGCGGTTGTTATCCAGATCGCGGCTCCAGCTGTGGGCCAGCGTCAGGGCGAAGATGGTCAGGGCGACGGGAATAAAGGTGAAGACGGTCGCTCCCAGAAGACCCTGATTGGTGGCGACGTTGTAGCCGCTGAAGAGCTGGCTCATGACAGCATTGCCCTGGACCGCCTTCCTGAAGACATCCAGCAGGTTGGGAATGAGCGCGGTCAGGAAATCGGCGAAGAAGACCGTGATCACCGTCCACCAGAAGAGGGCGGTGAACTGCGCGCGCAGGGTGCGCAGACCCAAGGAGCGCAGGAAGGGGTCGCCAGCGGCGCGCGCCAGAGAGCGGGCTCGTTCGACGGTGGACGGTTGCCGTCGTCCGTTGAGGGCGAGCTGAAGCGCCACGCCGCCCAGATCGCGGCGGGCAAAGATCACGGTGCTGGCCACGATCAGGATCACGGCGAGCAGGATGAGGAGTGCCAGGGCGCCCCAGTTGGCGGCCACCGAAGGGATTAAAGGCTTATTCCTGTTATAGTAGTAAAAGATCGACAGGTGCCGCAGCCAGTCAACATTTTGCTGAAGGCGCCCAACGCTATCGAGCAGGAACATCAGCACCAGGATAGCGGCGGTCCAGCCGGAGGCAGCGCCGCGCCAGCGCACGAACTGCGAGATCAGCAGGGCGATGCTGGCGAAGATCAGCTCAAAAAGGCCGACGTTGAGAGTCGTCAGCAGGGCCCGCGGGTAATCGGCTGTTTCGTGGGCGCTGAGCTGGCCGAGGAGGATGAAGACACTGAGAATGAGCATCATCATGAGAATGGCCAGCGTCAGGGCAAGCAGCTTTTCCAGCAAGAGGCGCGCCCGCGCCACCGGCTGCGAGAGCAGCACATCGAGCGTGCCGCGCTCTTCGTCTCCGCGCACCAGGCGGGCGCCGGCCAGGATGGCCCAAATGGCCAGGAAGGCCGGCAGGGTCGTGCCAAAGACGCGGAAGGTGACGTAGCCGGGGATGGTATTGAGGGCCACCTGATCGCCATAGAAGCCGAAGGACTGGTAGATCTGGGTGACGCCGGCGTTGAGGACATCCTGAGCGGTAGCATACATGGCGTAGATCAGCAGGCCCAGGCCGAGGCTCCAGCAGAGGATGGCGATCCAGTACTCACGTAAGGTTTTGAGCCAGATTGTACGCAGCATAGCGGTTTCCTCCCGTCATTGGCCGCTGCAAACGCTGCAAAATGCGGCCAGCAGCGCTTAGCGGCCAGCGGCGACCGGCTGGTCGGCCTGATAGAAGCGCAGGAAAATCTCTTCGAGGCTCGGCTCGTGGGTGGTCAGGCTGAGCGCATCGTGGGCAGCGGCTGTCTTGATGACCGCCTGGAGGTCGCCCTGGACGTCGAGATGCAGCTCGCGACCGTCGCGGTTGAGCTGGACGGAGGCCACGCCCGGCAGGCCCCGGAACCACTGCGGCGAGGCCGGCGCCGGAAAGCTAATGATGACCGTCTGCTGACGTATGTGCTTGAGCCGACTCACCTCGTTCACCTCGACCAGGCGCCCCTCGCGGATGATGCCGACGCGGCTGCAGGTCTGCTCAACCTCGGGCAGGATATGCGACGAGAGAAAGACCGTGCGTCCCTCGCTCTGCACTTCGCGCAACATGCGATAAAACTCCTGCTGGTTGAGGGGATCAAGACCACTGCTCGGCTCGTCCAGAATGAGCAGCCGCGGACGGTGCATGAAGGCCTGGATCAGGCCCAGCTTCTGGCGGTTGCCGCGCGAATACTCGCGGAAGCGCTTGCCGGGATCGAAGTCCAGCCGCTCGCAGAGCTGCTGCACATAGGTGCGGTCGACACCGCCGCGCAGGTGGCCGAGGTAGGTCAGGATCTGAGCCCCGGTCAGCCCGGGATCAAAGGCGAACTCCGAGGGCAGGTAACCTACGAGCCGCTTGACGGCGGGGGCCTGCGACCAGCAGTCCAGACCGGCGATGGTGGCACGGCCCGCCGAGGGGCGCAGGAAGCCCATCAGTGTGCGGATGGTGGTGGTTTTGCCGGCGCCATTCGGACCGAGAAAACCGAAGATTTCGCCTTCCTCGATCTCAAAGGTCAGGTCAAGAATGCCGCGGCTGCGACCGTAATACTTCGTCAGGCCGCTGGCTTGAATCAGTGCTGTCATAAGTGTTCCCTCCTGAAATGCCTGGAATATATTGCTCCAGATAGGAGCGAATGGCTGCCACAAAGCTCGCAATATGCTCATTTGCTGCGTGAGCCAAACGGCGACGCCTCTCTGGTGGCGGTAGCTGCTGGCTTTCTAGAGACAAGCGGATGGCCTCGCCCAGATCCTGGGCCTGCTGCTCGAGCGGAAGGCGTTCTTCTGCCGGCCAGAGCGGATCGAGCGTCAGATAGCCTATAAAGATGGCTGACAGCATGTATTCTAAGCGCCTGAGACTCAGGTCTGAGCGCAGCAGACCCTCCGCCTGCATCTGCTCCAGAATAGCGTGGGCGAAGAGCACTTTGCGGCGCGCTATCGAGTTATCCTGCAGATAGTCATGCTGGGCCACTGAGCCAAGCAGACTGGCATCGTTGGTGAGCAGCGCCTTCACCAGTGGACGCTGCTGGTAGAGCAGAAAGGCATAGGGAAAAAACGTGTGGAATGCAAAGCTATCAGCATTCTCGGTGATGTACTTCTGCAGTGACTCGATGACGACCAGCGCCTCGCGCATGATCACGGTCATAAAGAGATCCTCGCGCGTCTTCCAGTGCAGATAGATGGTCCCCTTGGCCACGCCGGCCTCGCGAGCGATGTCGTCGATGGTCGTCTTATCGTAGCCCCAACGCTCGATGAGCTTGACTGCAGCATCGAGGATGCGCTCAGCGCGCGCCCGGCGTTTCTGGGGAGAGGTAGGCGCCCTGCCACGCCGCCGCGGAGGCTGATCTGACTGGCCTGCCACTGTTCCTGGCCTCCCTTGTTTTATTGACTAAATGACTGAATAAATAAAAACAGTCAAAAAATTCTGATTAGAGAATAATCCATTGTGGCAAGAAAGTCAAGGGGAGGGCGAGAGACAGAAAGGCAGGGGCTGCGCCAGTGCTAGCGGAGCGAGCGGCTGCTATCTTGAGCGAAGCCGGTGATCGCTGTCGAGGAGAGAGGCCCTCTGCTCCCGCCCGGGGGCAGAGGGCCTGAAGGCAGCGCTGATCAAAGCCAAAGCTATTTTAATTGCAGTTCGCCAGGTGCTGTTGCAGGGAGCTGAGACTGAGAGCGACCTGGACCGCTGGCTGTGGCTGACCTGGTCCAGGCTCAGCGGGGGCGCCGGGTTGCTGGAGGGTCACGATCCCGTGGGCGTCGACGGGGAAGGCGTCATAGACCTCCAGCCAGCTTTCCTGGCGGCCTCGCGGCGGTTGAAGACCGGGGGCGAAAACAAGCACATAGTGGCCATTCGGTTGAAGCTGTGGAAACCCAATGATCCAGAACTGATCTGATCCCACCTGGCCACCGACCGTAACAAAGGCCTGCGTCGCTTGCCGCCGCCGATCGTGGAGGATTCTCATCGTGCCGAAATGAACAGGGGTGTAGATGCGATAGCCCTCTGCCACGAGCGTCTCGGCGAGCGAGCTATGGGAAGCTGGCGCCATGTGTGGTCGCAAGCCGTCGGGGGTGTTCCAGCGGCTTTTTCCGTAGCTCACGGTTTGAACCTCGGCGGTCAGGATGCTGGTGCACATGCTCGCCGGCGAATTGAACTCATAGCGATCGACTATCAGGTGGATATTGAGAGACGCCTCAGCCTCTGGACTGCTTGAGGAGTGCTGTGCGGCGGGGGTCTGGCAGGAAGAGAGCATGACGACCAGTAGCGAGGCCACCAGGGCGGCAAATATAGCAGAAAAATATGAAGCGAGCTTTTCTTTCATATTATGGACTACCTCTGAGATAACGTTTACGTTTCTATTCTCCATGAAACGGGCCTGGCAGATAGCTACAACTGGAGAAGCGTCACGGGAAAGGAACGATCTGCTGCTTAGACGTGCAGGGGAACCGTTTGGTTCCCAGGCAGCTTGCTGTCGGTATCCAGGGAGACAAGTGCAAGGTACACTCCGGCCTAGCGAAGGGGCTGTGCGGTCTCCTGTCCCGTCTCTTGATGTCGTACAATGAAGATCTAAAGGGGCAAGCTGACTATTCTTGAAACGTAAAGCGAGCAGATGCTCGGGAGGCAACATGACAGAAGCGAGCGGCGCGCCGCAAGGCGCTCAGCATACCAATCGTCTCATTCATGAGACGAGTCCCTATCTGCTGCAGCACGCACACAACCCGGTGGACTGGTATCCCTGGGGGGAGGAAGCCCTCAACAAAGCCAGACAGGAAGACAAGCCCATTTTTCTCAGCATCGGCTACTCCGCCTGCCATTGGTGTCACGTCATGGAGCGTGAGTCATTTGAAAACGCAGAGATTGCGGCCCTCATCAACCGCTACTTTGTGCCAATCAAAGTTGATCGCGAGGAGCGGCCCGATCTTGACGCCATCTACATGCAGGCCATCCAGGCTCTGACCGGTCAAGGTGGCTGGCCCCTCAACGTCTTTCTGACGCCGGACGGCAGACCCTTTTTTGGTGGAACCTACTTCCCGCCCGAGGACCGGCGCTACGGCGGGCAAGTGATGGCCGGGTTTCCACGAGTGTTGCTGACCATCGTCGACGCCTATCAGAATCGGCGTCAGGAAGTTGAGGAGCAGGCCGAGCGCCTGGCCGAATACCTGCGTGAGCGGAGCAGCGCGCCCCTCTTGCGCCGCGGGCAAGGGCAGGTTCTGCCGCAGCTTGAGCAACTGGCCAACGCGGCGCGCGAGCTGGCTGCCGAATTTGACCCCGTCAATGGCGGCTTCGGCGGCGCTCCCAAGTTCCCCAACAGCATGGCGCTGGAGTTCCTGCTGCGTGTCCACCTACACCGCGCCTCTGGCGAGTTACCAGCAGTCAAAGAGGGCGAGCGCTCGGAGCTGGAGATGGTGGAGCAGACCCTGCAGCGCATGGCCTGTGGTGGCATCTACGACCAGCTTGGCGGCGGCTTTCATCGCTACTCGGTTGACGCCCGCTGGCTGGTTCCCCATTTCGAAAAGATGCTCTATGACAATGCTTTGCTCAGCCGTCTCTACCTGCATGCCTATCTGGTTACGGGCAATCCCTTCTACCGGCGCATTGCCGAAGAGACGCTAGACTACGTCATGCGCGAGATGACGGCGCCAGAAGGGGGCTTCTATTCGACCCAGGACGCGGACAGCGAAGGGGAAGAAGGCAAGTTCTATCTCTGGCAGGCTGAGGAGATTGCCCGCCTACTGCCTGGCGAGGATGGAGACCTCTTCATGGCCTGGTATGGAGTGACCCCACGCGGCAACTTTGAAGGCAAGAACATTCTCCACGTGCCCGAGCCTGATGCCCAGCGGGTAGCTGAGCGTCTCGGGGTCAGCCGAGAGCGTCTGGAGCAGGCTCTGGAGAAGGGGCGCGCGCTCCTCTTGGCGGCCCGGGAGCAGCGCGTCAAGCCGGGGCGCGATGAGAAGGTCCTGACGGCCTGGAATGGGCTGATGCTGCGCAGCTTCGCCGAGGCCGCGCGCTATCTCGGGCGCAGCGATTACCGGCAAGTCGCCGAGCGTAACGCCGACTTCCTGCTGGCGACGCTGCGCAAAAATGGGCGCCTGCAGCGTACCTGGAAGGATGGGCGGGCCCATCTGGCCGGCTATCTGGAGGACTATGCCTTTCTGGCGGATGGCCTGCTGGCTCTCTACGAAGCCAGCTTCGAGCTGCGCTGGTTCAGCGAAGCGCGCAGCCTGATCGAGGAAGCCCTGCAGCTCTTTGCCGATAGCGAGAATGGGGGCTTCTTCGACACCGGCAGCGATCAGGAGGCCCTGGTCAGCCGGCCCAAAGAGATCATGGACAACGCCACGCCGGCGGGCAACAGCGTTGCTGCGGAAGTGCTATTACGGTTGGCGGCCTTCACAGGAGAAGAACGCTATCACCAGGCGGCTGAGAGCTATCTGCAAGCCCTGGCTGATATCATGACCCAGCATCCGCATGCCTTCGGGCATCTGCTGGGTGCGCTTGACTTTGCCCTCTCACCTGGGCGTGAGATTGCCATCATTGGAGATCCGCAGGCGGAAGAGACCGCGGCTCTCCTGGCTGTGGTCAACAGTCACTATCGACCCAACAGCGTCCTGGCCTGTGTCGCACCCGGCAGCGTGCAGGAGCGTGCCGCCGCTCTCATTCCACTCCTGGCCGAGCGGCCTCAGCAGAACGGACGGGCGACGGCATATGTCTGTCAACACTTTGCCTGTCAGGCGCCTGTGACGACAGCCGAGGAGCTGCAGGCCCAGCTTGGTGAGCTGGACCACTAACGGGCGCTGAAGCGGAGCGCGGAGAAGAGACAGGCCCTGCGGATCAGCCGGGCGGAGAGAAAGCTGGTCCGCAGCGCTGCGCCTGGAGAGCATCCTGACGAACGTGGGGCCAGGGTCGCCGGTGGCCGGACAGGCTCAGGGTGGGCTGAGAAGAGGTGCGACCCGGGCCCGCAGCGGCAGGCCGTGGCTAGCGACCTTAGTCATTAACATAGCGCAGTTGGCCTTTCACCTCGCGACGGCAGAGCCTGCCGCTGTTGACGAGATGCTCAAGCGCGAGGGTGGCCGCGGCAATCTCCTTTCTACCGGCCTTCTTCTTGCTGGCCGGCAGAAACATAGTGGCTACCTCCTGGGGAGTGAAAACGGCCAGAGCGCCAGTCTGCTCCTCCAGATAAGCGGTCAGGGCCTTGCGATACCAGGCGACCAGATCGCCGGGGTGGGCAATAGGTGGGGCCATCACGATCATCACCGGACAGGGGGCGAGCGCTAACACGCGGCGGGAGATGCTGCCAACCAGCAGGCGGCGCAGCTTGTGGCGAAAACCTTCGCCGCGGCTTCCGACGACGATCAGGTCGACGCCCAGCTCTCGCGCGGCTCTGACGATCTCGCCAGCTGGCTCACCGACGCGGATCATCATCTCGATACGCTCGGAGGAGATGGCATATTTTTGGAATTCAAGACGGGCGCGCTTGAGGACCTCCTCAGCCTCGCTGCGCTGTTCGGTGGTGATGGGCAGGGGCTGGATCTGGCCAACATACATGCCGAGGGAAGGGGAAGCGGTATAGGGGATAGGAATGACCGTCAGGAGAATCACGTGAAAAGCGGGAGCCTGCTCAACCAGCTCTCTGACTTTCGTGATCGCCTGCCTGGTGGCCGGAGAGATCGCGGGATCGATACCAAGCAAGATGTGCCTGTTCATGGCTACCGTACTCCCGAAGGTCACCCGAAGATGGCCACCCCATCTTCTGGGTTCGGTTTCTCACTGAGCGGGAATTAGTGCCCAGACATCCGGCGTCGGGCTGGACCGGTATTGTCTACTGCGTCTCTCACCAGAGAAATGCTCTTCCCGAGGATATGGGGTAGAGAGCGCCTTGTACCACAGTTGGCTAGCCAGCTGGTCACTGACAAATTCACCTGCCTGGGGTGATAGGGTACCCCTCTCATCTCTCCGCCGCCGCCGCCTCCTCCTCCTATCCACCGCGGCAGGTAGCCCCTTTTGCCTTCCTTCCTTCCTGCCTCCTCCTGATGGTCGGTTTCCTGGCCGGGTTCGACGCTCTTTTCGCTGGAGGCCTGTGTAACAGGTGACCGAAGTAAGAGGAATGCAACGCTTATTGAACGTGAACACTGTCACTGTCTGACCACTCATTGCTCAGCCGCGCCTCCTTCGCGGGCCGTACCTGACTTAGAAAGCGGCAGACAGACAAGGCAGACCATCGAAGCGGCTGGGAAGAGAGCGTCATTGGCGGTTCCTTCCTTGTCGGCGCTACCTGCATACCTCTGCTTGCTCTACCCCGCCGTTGGTTTTGTGGAGTAGTTCACACTGAGCTGGTTAGCTGCGACATAGCCTGTCCAGAGAAGGGACCGTACACTCTCTATACGATAGTATAGCTGTTTTTTAAAGGAGCCACAAGAGTTCAAGCCGCTTCTATAGCAGAGTTCAGATCCTTCAGGCAGCTAAATCCTGTCAAGGAGTGGTCTCCGCCATGAGCCATAGCGACGGACTGGGCCCAGGGGGAAGCCCGGTCGCCCAGCTCAGCGTTCCAAAGCTGTTCCCTGCTCCTGCCGGGCAAGGTAGGTGGTGGGGGAGCTATCGTTATGAACATATAATTCTGCCTCATATCAATAAAAAATTGGAGATCAGTCTGTCAATAGCGTCTATCTGAAGATGGATGTGTTACGGTCCTGCCAACGGGCAGAGGGACAAGACCATCTCTGTGTAAGCGAAGGCATTGAAGGAAGAAAGCAGGTTGAGAGCGATGGGCATGCAGACTGAACGATTCTCAATCGTCCTGGAGCTGGTCCTGCCGACTGAGGTTGACGCCGAGGGAGCCGAAGCGGTGAACGACAGAGAGGCCGAGCGAAAGGCGGAGGAAGAGCGTTGTGGGCTAGAGATCTTCCAACGCGCCATTTTGGAAGGTGATCAACAGGCCTGGGCGCTGCTTCAAGACCGGTTTTCCGACCTTGTCCGCGCCTGGATACGCCGGCATCCTAAGCGAGAGATTGCCATCCGCCTTGATAGCGAAGACAACTATATTGCTCAAGCTTTTGAGCGGTTCTGGCAAGCGACAGCCTTCAAGCAAGACCTCCAATTTACTTCGCTGGCGGCAGCTCTGAGCTACCTGCGGGCCAGCCTCAACGGGGCCATCATGGACACCTTGCGTATGTACGCCCGACCGCGCGAGGCTTCTCTCTCGATGCCGGGCTACGAAGGAGTATCAGTGAGCGAGGACGGGGATGACAGTGGCGAGCTTTGGGAGACCCTCAAGAGTCTGCTGCCTCAGCGGAGAGAGCGGTATCTTGCCTATCTGCTCTTCCATTGTGGCCTGAAGCCACGAGAGGTTGTCCGCTACTGCTCGCAGGAATTCCACAGTGTTCAGGAGGTGTATCGCTTAAGACGCAACATCGTCGAGCGCCTGTTGCGTCATGCTGATCAGCTCCGTTGGAGGCTCAGTGTACATTAGCTCCCTTTCAGAATGGTGGCCTGACCTGGCATGGTGTGGCAGGGCCTGGCTCCTCGTTCCAGGGGCCAGGTAGTGCGGAAGGAGAGAGGGAAGCTGGAAAGGGACTGAAGAAGGCCATATGTAAAAAGCCGCACCTGAAACGTTTCTTTTGCGAAAGGAGTATCCTCAGAAGGAGGAAGAACCTGCCTGCGTTTAGGCATCGTTGCATGCCATGCTGCCAGGTGAAGGAAACACACGATGGATTGCAGAGATCAGTTTGCCCCTCAAACTGAGGAGCTGGTCATGCTGGCCTTCGGCGAAGAGGGCCTGGCTCCCGAGGTAGTGCGACACTTACGCGCATGCATGATTTGCCAACGGCGCCTTATGCAGTTTCAGTCGCTCTCTCATCACTTACTGACGCAACTCTATCGTCGTCAATGCCCTGATGGCCAGCGCCTGAGCTTCTACTGTGCTGGTCTCCTTAGTGGAGAGGAGCAGCGTCAGATTGCTGCTCACGTACAAGAGTGCCCACTCTGTGCCGAAGAGGTGGCTGTCACCAGGCGCTTCATGGCTGATCCGCTGATACCTACGGTCTCGGCGCCTTCCTTCCTCCGCCTGGCAACGCCACATACCGGGCGGCAGGCTTGGTATAGGCTGCCTGATGGGGGCCCATCAGCAGTGTGGCCGCAGTACTACCATAGCGAAGAGTTTCAGCTGGCGCTGCATATCTCGTCTTCAAGCGCGGGGTGTTACGCGGTCTACGGCCTGCTCAGCTGCATCAATGCGGTGCTTGATGTGGAGGCTTTCGAAGGTCGTCAAGCCGTGCTACAGCCGCTCAAGACCTCGCGGAGGAAGCCAGCCGAACGGGCCGTGGCAAACGCTGATCCGCTTCGGCTGACAGCGGAGATAGACCGCCGAGGAATGTTGACCTTTCTGGCTGTGCCTCCCGGACGCTATATGCTGCTCCTACATCTACGCGAGCGAGACCTGGTCATTGAGGAACTGCAGATCGATGGTTGTGGAAAGGTCTGGAGCTAAGGCGTGACTGGCAGGCCGGAGCAAGCGAATGAACGACAAAGGCGCCGGACTTGGGACAAACCAGGGGCGACCTGCTCGCCCGGGGAAGTGTGAGGAACCACTGTCTCGGGCAAGACCGAACGAACGCATGAGCCAGCGTCAGGTCGGCGATCTCTCCCCAGGCCCCAACCGGCGCCGTTGAACGGTGGTAGCCGCTCTGACCTCAAAGCAAGGGCTGTGACTGGCTTGCCACTGTTAGGTGGAGAGGGCAATGTGCTCCTGGCGTGCTCTCTTCGCCGCTGATCTTTCCTTCCGTTGGGGACCCTACTCCAGGTCGCCCAGCCAGCGTGTCTTCTGCCGATAATCGGTTGGAATCCGTTCCGGTGGCGAGAGGGCTGGATAGCCAACATACAGAAAGGCCACTATCTCATCCTCGGGGGCCAGGCCAAGCCAGGCTTTGACCTGGGGGTCATAGGCCGCTTCGCCGGTGCGCCACATGGTGGCCAGGCCCTGCTCCTCGGCGGTCAGCAGCATATTCTGAACGGCGGCGGCCACCGCCTCGATATTTTCAATGGCGCGCACCTCGGAACGCTGAGGAGCCTCTGCTGCTACCACAATCACTACTGGGGCACGTAAGGGTTTATGGCGCTCCTTCTCGATCAAGGCCCGTATCTTTTCATCCTTCCCCTGACCCAGGCGCAGCGCCAGAGCCTGGGCCATTGCCTCCCCCAATTCCTGGCGGGCAGCACCGCTAAAGACGATGAATTTCCAAGGCTCGACTCTATGGTGATTGGGGGCGTGGGTTGCCGCCTCCAGCATGCGCTCGATCTGGCCCCGCGTCGGACGGCGCTCACTCATCTTGCTGATGCTACGCCGTCGGCGGATCGTTTCAAACACCAGCATGTCGATGTTCACCCTTATAAAGTGCGATGATGATGTTCCGTATACTATACCCCATGCAGCCCTGTTACTCAAGGAGGACTTTCGCTCTCAAGCGGCCTCATAGGCTGTGACAGCGCTCTTTCTCTGACTACCTGTCTCGTCCCGTTAAGAGCCAGTCTGAGAGACGTCCCCAGCTGAGAGGCTCTCTTGAGAGGCTCGCTCTGGCGAGCGTAGTGTTTTTCGTGTAGTCTGTTTTACCTTGCTTTGCCTTGTCATGCTTCTGCCTGAAGGGTACAATGGAGGCAAACAGTGAAGACCAATGTGAGAGCGAGCCGCAATGACAGAAGTACACTTTGGCTGGGTTCTCAACGCCGGGCCGACGCGCGGCATGGAGCCGAGCCGCTTTCTGGAGATCACGCGAGAGCAGATTGCTCTGGTGGGCGATCAGATCGACTCTCTGTGGTTCACCGATCATCTGCAGTTTGGCAATTCGCCTGTGCTAGAGGGGTGGACAGCGTTGACCTATCTTGCAGCGCTTTACCCGCAGTATCGCATTGGCCACATGGTCCTCTGCCAGTCGTTTCGCAATCCTGCTTTGCTGGCCAAAATGGGGGCCACCTTGCAGTATCTGAGTGAGGGGCGTTTCCTGCTCGGCATCGGCGCAGGCTGGCATGAGGAAGAGTATCGAGCCTACAACTATCCTTTCCCCGAGCCACGAATCCGCCTTGAGCAGCTTGAAGAGACCCTTCAGATTGTCAAAGCGCTCTGGAGCGAGGAACAAGCGACCGTTGAGGGGCGCCATTATCGGGTCCACAGCGCCTATTGTGAGCCAAAACCGGAACCGGTGCCGCCTGTCATTGTCGGTGGTCTTGGTCCGCGCCTGCTCCACATTGTGGCCCGCTATGCTGATGGCTGGAATGCTGCCTGGGTCAAGCCAGAAGCCTATCGCGAACGGCTCACGACCTTCGAGCGTGCCTGTCAGCAGCTCGGGCGAGATCCTAGCCAGATCGAGCGGAGCTGGTTCGGGCGCTGCATCTGTGTTCCTTCCCCAGAGGAAGCGGCCAGACTGCAAGGTCGGGGGCTGCTTGGTACTCCGGACCAAATCGCCGAGCAGATTCAGGCCTACGTCGACCTGGGCATCACCACCTTTATACTGGGAAGCTGGCAACTAGAGGATCGGCAGACCGTCGAGCTACTGGCGCGCCAGGTTTTGCCGCGCTTCCGCTCTGGTAGCCCAGCCGCCTGAATACCATCGCATCGGTGACTACTGCCCTGACATCGGCTCCCAATACAGTGCTTGCTCGCTTGCTGGTGGTCAGGTAATGGCGGGGACCTGCATGGGTCCCGCCTTTTGCGCCACTACCGAGTGCACCAGGGAGAGCAAGCAAATGAGCGAGTAAGGAGCAAGGCCAATGGAAACCCCTGAAAGTGGGCCACTTTCGATCCTCTTCGGGGCAAATGTTGATCCTACCGCGGACGATCCGCGCAGGCCCGTGGAACTCGCGCGCGCCGTGGAAGAAGCCGGCTTTGACCTCATCGGTATTCAGGATCACCCGTACAATGCGGGCTTTCTTGACACCTGGACGCTCATTGCCGTGCTAGCGCAGGCCACACAGCGCGTGCGCTTCTTCCCTAACGTTGCCAATTTGCCGCTGCGTCCCCCGCTGATGCTGGCCAAAGCCGCGGCCACCCTTGACGTCCTCTGTGGCGGTCGCATCGAGCTGGGGCTGGGGGCTGGTGCCTTCGCTGACGGCATTGTTGCTATGGGGGGGCCACGGCGCAGCGCTGGCGAAGCGGTTGCGGCCCTGGAGGAAGCAATGCAGCTCATACGCCGCTTCTGGAGCGGAGAGCGCAGCCTTCACTTTCAAGGACGCTACTACAGTGCCGAGGGAGCGCACCCCGGTCCGCGTCCGGCCCATTCGATTGGCATCTGGCTGGGGGCCTATCGTCCGCGCATGCTACGCCTGACTGGACGTCTGGCCGATGGCTGGATTCCCAGCAGCACCTACGCGGCCCCCGAGCAGCTGCCTGCCATGCAGCGTCAGATTGACGAAGCTGCTCAGCAGGCAGGGCGTTCGCCGCACGCCATTCGGCGCATCTACAATATCATCGGCCAGATCACCACAGCTGGCCCCGGCTGGGAACGCGGCACCTTCCGCGGCGGCGTCCAGGACTGGATTACAGAGCTGACGCGCCTGGTGCGCGAAGTGGGAATGGATACCTTTATCTACTGGCCTCTGGAGGACCGTCTACCTCAGATCCAGCGCTTCGCTGCCGAGGTGATCCCTGGCGTTCGCGCGGCCCTCAGTACTTCCTGATCTGGCCCTGGCTTTAGCCCGGGTGCCCGGACATAAGACGTCAGCGGCCCCCAGGGCATAGCGGACGGCCAGCAACGACTTCGATGGGCCGCTGCTGGCCATCTCTGCTCTCTTCAAGTCAAGTGTTCAGCTCTGTCCTTCTGTTGAGGCTGAGGAGGAAGAGGGGGAAGCAGAAGCAGCGTGGGCCGGCCCTTTCTCCAGGAGGTTGCCCTCGACGCCTTTCAGCAAGTTCCCCTCGATACCGAGCGAGGGGAGGAGCTGGGCCTGGGCCTGTGTCTGCAGCGGTAGACCCCACAGCTTAATGAAGCCGACGGCGGCGTTGTGGTCGAACTGATCGCCCGTATCGTAGGTGGCCAGGCTATGGCTATAGAGCGAATGCTCGGACTGGCGTCCGACCACCGCGAACTGGCCCGGCGCCAGCTTCACGCGCACCTTGCCGCTCACAAAGCGCTGCGTGCTCTGCACATAAGCCGCCAGATCCTGATGGAGGGCACTATACCACTGCCCATTGTAAATCAGGCGCGCATATTCGGCAGAAACCAGCTCTTTGAAGCGCAGCTGATCGCGGCTGAGCGTCAGGCTCTCCAGGGCCTTATGCGCGGCATGGAGGACCACCGCCGCGGGAGCCTCGTAGATCTCACGCGACTTAATGCCCACCAGGCGATTCTCCACGTGATCGATGCGCCCGATCCCGTACTTCCCGGCCAAAGGATTGAGCGTCTCGATCAGCGTCACCCCATCGATCTCCTCGCCGTTCAGGGCCACCGGAATACCGTGCTCGAAGGTCAGCTCGATGTAAGTTGGCTCAGGGATAGGCAGACCGCCCTGGCGCCCGAAGAGCCAGGGGCTGGTTGTCCAGGCATAGACATCCTCCGGCGGCTCCTGCCAGGGATCTTCCAGCACGCCGCACTCGATGCTGCGTCCCCAGAGATTCTGATCAATTGAGTAGGGGCTGGCGTTCGTCACCGGAATGGGAATATTGTGCTCGGCGGCGTAGGCAATCTCGCTGTCGCGCGTCATGCTCCACTCACGCACCGGGGCGATGATCTTCAGATCGGGGGCCAGCGTCGCGATCGAGACATCGAAGCGCACCTGGTCGTTGCCCTTCCCGGTACAGCCATGAGCCACAGCGACCGCTCCCTCGGCGCGGGCTACCTCCACCAGCAAGCGGGCAATTAAAGGACGGGCCAGAGCGGTTGCCAGCGGATACTGGCCCTCATACATCGCGCCGGCCTGCAGGGCGGGCCAGACAAAATAGCGCACAAAGTCAGCCCGCGCATCCACGACAATCGCCTTCACCGCTCCGATCTGTTCCGCGCGGCGGGCGATACTTTGCAGGTCGCGGTCGTTGCCGACATCGATCGTCAGCGCGATCACATCCAGGTCATATTTCTCCTTAATCCAGCGGATTGCCACAGAGGTATCCAGACCGCCGGAGTAGGCGAGAACCGCAGTAGCCATCAGCTTAAGCCCTCCCATGCTCAGACTGAATCTCGCCCAGCGCTGACGCGGGGCTATCCTGGTTGCCCTGGCCATCCTGTCCTGAGCCTGTCAGGCGCCGGATCGCCGTTTCAAAGGTGGCAGTGCGTTCCTGCCAGGCCGCTCGGGCTGCGGTCAGCTGCTGAGCAATCTGCTCCAGGCCGAGATTCCCGGCTCCGCCCAGGTGATTGCGCTTCTTGAGGCGCTCGACCAGCTGCTCGCGGCCCTCCGTTGGCAGCGCTTCATGGCGATCGAGCTGAGCTGTGACCTCGGCTCCCACAATCCGATAGGCATCGCGAAACGGCAGGTTGGCAGTGCGCGTTAGCTCGTAGGCGCGATCGGTGGCGAAGAGTTCGAATGTGCAGGCGGCGACCAGGCGGTCGACATTCACCTCCAACGACCCCACCACCAGCGTAGAGATCTCCAGGCACTCACGCACCACATCTAGCGCTTCCATAAAGGGGCGCTTGGTCTCCTGATAGTCCATATTGTAGCCCGAGGGCAGGCCGGTGACAATGCCCAGAATCTGCTGCTGAAGAGCCAGCACCGTCTGTGTGCGGGCGCGCACCAGCTCCATCACGCCCAGATTGCGCTTCTGGGGCATAATGCTGCTGCCCGTACATAGTTCCTGGGGGACGTGGAAGAAATTGTACTCCGCCGTTGTGAACAGCAAGATATCCTGAGCCAGCTTACTCAGGTCCAGCATGATCTGGGCCAGGGCCTGGACAATGGCCGCCTCGACTTTGCCGCGGCTATTCTGGACATAGATCACATTATGCTGCACACGCGCGAAGCCAAGCAGCTCGGCAGTATACTGGCGATCGATGGCGATTGGCACCCCGTAGCCGGCAGCGGAGCCAAGCGGCGACTGGTCGTTCAAACTGTAAGCGGCGCTCAGCAGCTGCTCATCGTCGAGTAGGGACTCGGCGAAAGCGCCGGCCCACAGGGCCACCGATGAGAGCATAGCCCGCTGCATATGGGTATAGCCGGGCATCGGCACATCGGTATGGGCGCTGGCGAAGCGCCAGAGCGTTTCCGCCAGAGTCAGCAGGGAATTGGCGATTCCATGCAGCTGCTCCTTGGCATAGAGGCGCAGATCAACCAGCACCTGATCATTGCGCGAGCGCGCCATGTGGATCTTCTTGCCGGCAGCACCAGCCACCTCTGCCAGGTAATTCTCGACACACGTATGCACGTCCTCATCGCTGGGCGTGATCGTAAACTGTCCCGCTTCGGCCAGGCGGAGGATGTCACACAGAGCCTCTTTCAAGGCTCTGTGCTCATCCTCCGTCAGCACGCCAATCTTGGTGAGCATGGCCGCATGTGCCAGCGATCCCCAGACATCGTAGCGCACCAGGCGGCTATCGAGAGCGCTATTCTGCGCCGCCTCGAAACGCTCGACCTGCTCATTCACACGATAGGTTTTCTGCCAGAGTTTCGGCATGAATCAGATCCCTCCCACGGGACTGAACCCCAGATTCTTGTTGCGGCGCGAGATCAGCTCATAAGGCAGACCGCGGATGTGGGCCACAGCGGCGCACTCCTTCTGATTGAAACTGGCGCTCTTGATAGAGCGCACATCGGGGAAGAAGAGACCGCCCTCCGCTTTGCGTGCCACAATATCAATGTTCCCCTTATAGAGCTGGAGCGTATACTCGCCGTTCACCACCTTCTGCGTTTCAGCGATAAAGGCATCGATGGCCTGCTTCAGAGGATGGAACCACTCGCCGTGATAGACCATGCGTGCCCAGTAAGCCTCAAGAGGACGCTTCAGCTGGATCTCCTCCTTTGTCAAACAGAACTGTTCCAGATCGCGATGGACCTTCAGCAAGATGGTAGCTGCGGGAGCCTCGTAGATCTCGCGGGACTTGAGGCCCATGATGCCATCCTCAAAGAGGTCGATTTTGCCGATTCCATTGGCTCCACCGATCACATTCAACTGCTCGATCATCTCATCGAGCGGGACCTCATGGCCGTCCAGGGCAACCGGCAAGCCGTTACGCCAGGTCAACTTGATCGTCGTCGGCTTATCCGGGGCCTTCTGAGGAGGAGTCAGCCACATCCAGATCGAATCGGGCAGCTCTGTATCCAGATCGATCCCGCCGCTGGCGATCGAGCGACACCACATCGTCTTGTCATCGCCGCCGACAATGATCTCCTCGATCGGAACGCCGTAGTGCTCCATCAGCAGCCCCTCCTCGCTGCGCGTCAGGTCGAAATCGCGCACCGGCACAAAGATCGCCAGGCCGGGAGCGAAGAGGCTAAAAACGTTATGCATGCGGTACTGGTCGTTACCTTTGCCGCTGGAACCCTCCATCAGGGCATCGCAACCCAGCTCCAGAGCCTTCTGAGCCACCCTGGCGGCGATCAACTGGCGCGTCATCGAGGTCGAGACGGGATAGCCGTTGTAGTCCGAGTTGGCCTGAATGGCTTTGGTCAGCCACTGCTCGGTGAACTCCTTTCTGGCATCGATCGTAATCGGCTGAATACCCAACTGGACCGCGCGCTCTACCGCCATATCGATCTCCTCTTGCCCCTGACCGACATCAACATTGATGGCGTACAGCTCCCGGGCCTTGTACTTGAGCTGGGAGAGCTTGACGCAGAGCGACGAATCAAGGCCGCCGGAGTAAGCGAGGGCGATGCTCTTCCCCTGGGGAACCTCTACCGCCTCGATCTTCTGCAGGGCAACTGCGAGAGCACTTTGCTTGTCGGTCTGCTGTTTCTGATTGCTGGTTGTCATCGTGCAACACTCCTTCAAGGTCAAGGAAAACGTGTCGAGAAGGAGCGAGCAGGCATCAAAAAACCCTCGCCCCTTCCTGTCCTGGAAACCTGAAGGGACGAGAGTAGGCAAAGGCGAGATGAGATTGAGGACTCGCTTGCACCTACACCCGTGGTGCCACCCTTATTGTCACCAGCCGCTGCCTAGCGCCGGAGAGAGAAGACCAGCTCTCTCCTGTTGGATGCCGCTCACACCAGTGTGAGGAGCATGCACGGTGACCGCTCTTTCCGGTTATTGCGCTGCGCGGGAACCACCCACCTGATCCTACTTGCCCGTGATGTGCTCCCTTCCACTTCCCTCCCTGCCCCAGATCAGGATGCTTCTGACTTCAGGCGCATCACGGACTTTCTTCGGCCAGCCGCTCACGAAGGCGTTCCAGAGGGCGTGTCCTTCCGAACTCTCACCAATCATCGGATCGCTGTTGGCCGCTTCCTCTGTACTACGTTCGCTCAACGCGGGACAGCTATCAGCAAGCCCGTATTCGATTGTCGCTTGTGTGGCGTGAACACCTGCCCTGGTGGAATGATGGCCTCTCTCGGCTTCTTGCCCGACTGCCTGGCGCATCTGATCTGCCAGGGGTGGTGCCGCGGTGTCTTCCTGCTGATGAAAAAGAGAGATGCCTGCGAGCAATGGCCTGCCCGGCAGGCATACCTTTTTTCAGCATTGATGTTGTAGTGTAGATCACGGCAAGTGGAGCGAACTGCCGCCAGACCGGCTCTGGAGGCCAGAAACGAGTATTTCGCAGGAGACAGCGCGCAGAGGAAGGTTGCTTATGCGAGCTGCGGACTCCTGGCGGCTTTCGGGAGCGCAATGCTGGAGCGAGTGACGCTCATCCAGATCGCAGCCTGCGGCTCTGTCAGCAAGGCCCACACCCAGACGGCCCACCACCTTCCAGGGAGGCGCTTCGCTGTCGTCATCCTCCGCTACCTCTTGCTGAGGCTTCTCCTGCCTGCTCTCGTTGTCGCTCTTGATGCCAGCCTCTATTCCCAGAAGCTAAACACTCTGCCAGAACTATTATACAGGCACGGTCGGGATTGCGCAAGTTTCTGCCTGGCGGACAGGTGACTTCTGTGCTAGCAGAAGCATATTATAAGGTAGCGTTTCCCTTCATCTTGAGCCTGCCATTGTTGCGCGGCAGCACTCAGGGCCACTGCTTCTACGGGGTTCGCTGCGGACAAGCCTTCGACACAGGTGGGATGCTTCTCCGTGTGTTCCTTCCAATCCTTCCCTGACGCCGGGTCTCCCCAGCCTTAGCCGTGAGAGAGTTGACCCTCTGCCGTTGTTGGCTGCCTATCGGGCGCGCCTGGCCACTACGATATACACCGCCGTTGAAAGCAACATGCAGAGCACCAGACCGATGAAACCCAGAGCGCCGGGACCCGTTGCTTGTTTGGTTGCCACCTCTATCGTAAGCCATTCGCCATAGACCAGTATCCAGATCAGCAAGAGTTTGAGCCAGTTGATCAGCCCTCGCGCTAAGCGGTACTGCCGAGCTGCGTTCTCTTCGGTAATGGCCCAGGGATAATTGAAAAACTGTGGGATGCGTGACAAGAGAGTCATGAAGATATAGGCAATAGCTGAGAAAATGGGGTAGTAGAGAAGATCGGATTTGTTAACATAGGCATCAGGCTGACCTGCGAGATTGAAATGACCAGGGATGCGTGCCGGCAATGTAGCCCAGTCCTGCACCGTCAGGTAAATGCTCAAGGCAATACTGACCAGAGCGACGACCTCTATTCCTACTTCGAGGGGAGAGAGTGGTAGACGAACCACAGGACGCCCTTTTCTCGCGTGCATAGCGTGCTCCAACTCGTTGAAACGCTTTTCCTTACTGAGCTAGCGTTGTGCCTCGAAAGCAGTCAAGAATCCGCAGCCCGGCATGAGGTACCGCTGTATACCGCCCCTGCGCAATTGATCGGTGCTATCGCTCAAAGCCGATCTGGTAACTGTTCTATTCACTCGTCGTAATTCGCACATCAATTCTAAAAATACCATATGCCTGGCAGCGAGGTCAACCCCGGCGAGCGGAGATACTGGCGGTGCAGCGTTGGCGCTTGTGCCCCTGCGGAGCGGTGTGTCATACTGGTAGCAGACGGGGCGGGGTGCTTGTGTCTGTGTGGGGGCAAGCAACCCCTGCCGCAAGAGAGACAGCCCACGCTCAGCTCAGTCCAGAGAGGGAGAATCATTGCACAATGGTTGCTATTTCCATTCAGATTGAAGGACAGACGGGTCTGACCTGGTCCCGCTGGAAGCGTCTGGTCGAAGCCATCGAAGGTCTGGGCTATGCTGGCCTCTTCCGCTCCGATCACTTCACTGATCCCGTGCCGCCCGACCGTGAGGCCCTGGAAACCATTGTCTCGCTGGCCTATGCCGCCGACCATACCTGGCGCGTCCATTTTGGCCCCCTTGTCTCGCCGGTCTCCTTTCACCATCCCGTCATGGTAACGCGCCAGGCGATTGCTCTCGACGAGCTGAGCGGGGGACGTTTCATCTTCGGCGTAGGAGCTGGCTGGCAGGAACGCGAGCATACCATGTTCGGGCTCAACCTGGGTGATATGCGCACGCGCATGGCCCGCTTTGCCGAGGCCCTCGAGGTCATCACCCTCCTGTTGCGCTCCGAGCAGCCAGTCACCTTCAGCGGCAGCTTCTACCAGCTCCGCGAGGCGCAGCTCCTGCCCCGTCCGCAGCGACCTGGTGGGCCGCCCATCATGATCGGCGGCGGCGGACGTAAACGCACGCTGCCGCTGGCGGCACGTTACGCGGACATCTGGAACGCCGGCTTTCTCTCACCCGAGCAGTTTCGCGAGCTTTCGGCCTTTCTCGATCAACTACTGCAAGAGGTTGGGCGCCCGCCTGCGAGCGTTCAGCGCACCATGATGACCTCGCTCTTCTTCGGGCGCACACGCGAGGATCTCTATCAGCGCCTTGACTGGTGGCGTCACTATGATCCCAGCTACGCCCCCCTCTCCTCGCGAGAGATCCTGGAGCGAGTGCAGGCCCAGAATCGCACCATCGTCGGCACGCCCGACATGGCTATTGCCCAGATCAAGCGCTACGGCCAGGCCGGCGTTCAAGAGCTGATGCTGCAGTGGTTCTACCTCGACGACATCGACGGCCTGCGCGACTTCGCCGAGACAGTCCTGCCTTTTGTCTAGTTGACAGACCTAGGACTGGGCAAGCAGGCGGACAGAGCAGCACAAAAAAGGATGGGACCCGCCTTACTGGTCCCATCCTTGCCTTCGTCTTGTCTTGTCTTGTCTTGTCGCCTCGCCTCGCTTTACGGATCTGCCTCTGCTGGCGAGGGAGGTGAACCACTAGCCGGTATTGCGCAGGCCAGCAGCAATGCCATTGATGGTCAACAGCACAGCGTAGGTCAGGCGTGCCCGCTCGCGCTCCTGCTCGCCGGCCTCCTGTTGCTCGGCCTTGCTCAGATCCAGCGGTCCGCCCAGGGCGCGCAGACGGCGGAGCAAAACCACCTGGAAGTAGCTCAGCGGGTCCACATAAGGATTGCGCAGACGGATCGAGCGCTGCAGAACCGGCGAGTTATCTAGCAGGGCCTTGCCCCCCACAATGCGCAGGAGCCAGTGACACGTGCGCTCGTACTCCGCCTCAATCTCTGCAGAGATGCGCTGGCGCAGCTGCTCGTCGGCCACCAATGTCGCATAGTGGCGCGCGATATGCATGTCTGCCTTGGAGAGCGTCATCTGTAAATTATCGAGGAAAGCGCGCATGAAGGGCCAGGAGCGGTACATCTCCTGAAGCTCATGCAGGCCCTGGGGTTCGGCCTGCACAAACTCCTCGAGCGCCCCGCCGATCCCGTACCAGCTTGGCAGCACGTAGCGGCTTTGCATCCAGGAGAAGACCCAGGGGATGGCGCGCAGCTCCTCAATGTTGCGCCCGCTGGTGCGGCGCGCTGGGCGCGAGCCGATATTGAGCCAGCCGAGTTCGAGAATCGGCGTGGCCTGCTCAAAGAAGGTCAGAAACTCGCGATCCTCGTAGATCAGGCGACGGTAGCGCTGGTAGGCGCTCTGCGAGAGCCGATCCATAATCTGGACCCAGCGCGGTGACTCCTCGTGGTGCTGAGCCTGGGGGAGGCTCGACTCAATGACGCCAGTGACCACCAGCTCCATATTGCGCAAGGCAATCTCGTGAAGCCCGTATTTAAAGGAGAGCATCTCGCCCTGTTCGGTAATGCGAATGCGCCCGTTGACCGTACCCGGGGGCTGGCCCAGGATGGCCTCGTAGATAGGGCCGCCGCCGCGTCCAATGGCCCCGCCGCGTCCGTGAAAGATCGTGATCCCGATCCCATAGCGTTCTCCCAGTGCTGCCAGGCGCTGCTGAGCCTGATACAGCTCCCAGCCCGAGGTCAGCATCCCGCCGTCCTTACTGCTATCCGAGTAACCGAGCATGATCTGCTGCTCATCGCCGTGACCGCTCACCCACTGGCGGTAGAGCGGGAAGCGGAAGGCTGTCTCCATAATCGTCGCGCAGCCGCGCAGATCGGCGATTGTCTCGAAGAGCGGCACGATCGGCAGGCCGCTGATGCCGGCCTCCTTGCAGAAAAACTGTACCTCCAGCAAGTCGCTGAGCGTGCGCGCCATACTAATGATATAGCAGGTCACCGCCCGCGGACCGAACTCCTCCCGTGCCTGGCGGATGGCCTCGAAGGTCCCCAGCACCGTTGTCGTCTCCCGGCTCAACTGCAGGCCACGTCGCGGCAAGACGCGCGGGTCGCGGAGCAAGCGCTCCAGCAACTGAATGCGCTCCTCCTCGTTCAGCTCTAGATAGTCTCGCGCGGGTGCTCCATCGGGGCCAGCGGCCAACGTCTCCGCCAGGCCAGTCACGCGCAGCAGCTCCGAGAGCGCCTGAGCATGGCGCTCGCTATGTTGGCGCACATCGAGCGCTGCGAAGTGGAACCCGAACAACTCCACCTGACGAATCAGGCGAGCCAGGGCTCCCTTGGCCACCTCGCGCTCGCCATCGGCCAGCAAGCTCTCATAGACCAGGCGCAGATCGGCCAGGAGCTCCTCAGCGTCGCGGTAAGCCACCGTACGCGGCGCTGGCGAGGTTGAGGCCGGCTCGCCCGTTTCCTCCGCCTGGGAAGGGGCCATCGCCGCCAGCGTTGCCCCCAGGCGCTTCCACATAAACGACAGCTTGCGCCGATACGGCTCCAGGCGTGTCTGCTCGCCCAGCTCGCGATCGTAGTCTGGCAGGAGAGCGGCGTCCTCCTCGATCGAGCGGCGCAGCTCCTCAGTCACTGTGCTATAGTTAATCGACTGTGAATACTCACGCGCCAGAGCCTCGATCGAGCGGCGGTAGTGAGTCAGCAAGCTGGCGCGGTGCAAACGCAGGGCCTGCAGCAACGTCTCCGGTCCAACGTTTGGATTGCCATCCTGATCGCCGCCGATCCAGGAGCCGATCCGCAAAAAAGGAGGAAGGCGCAGATCGAGATCGGGGTAATGTTGTTCAAGCAGCTCCTCGAACTCCGCGTAGAGTTCAGGCAGGGCCTCGTAGATAATCTCATCGAGATAGTAGATGCCCATCTTCACCTCGTCCACTGGCTGCGGGCGCACATGGCGGACAGCATCGGTGCGCCAGAGCAAAGCAAGCGTGCTTTCCAGCTCACGCTGGCGTGGCCAGGGGCGCTGAGGGCGACCGAGCAGGTGGCCGTACTCGCGATCGTAAGCATCCAACAGATCGGCCACCTGACGCGACTTAATGATCAGCGTACGGCGTGTCGCCTCAGTGGGGTGGGCGGTAAAGACCAGCTCGATCGAGAGGCGCTCCAGGAGTGATCGCAGGATCTCGCGGTCTACGCCGTGTTGCTCGAAAAACTGCATCAAAGCAGCCAGCGAGCCGCGCTGCGGCGTCGGCTCTGGGCTGCTCTCATGTTCACGGCGGCGGCGAATGCGGTGGTACTGCTCTGCCGTATTGACCAGGTGGAAGTAGATCGTGAAGGCGCGAATTACATCGATGGCCATGCGCAGATCGCAGCCTTCTACGACCCGCATAATGTCGGCATCCAGTGCCTCAATCTCACGCTGCAATGGTTCCGCTTCCGCTCCCTCAGCATGTGCAAGCTGCTCGGCATAGTCGCGCAGGCGCTTGCAGCTGCGGCGGAGGTGTTCCACCGTCTCAAACACCTCACTCCCCCCGTGCTGCTGAATGGCGCGTCCCAGCGCATCGCCGAGCATGCGGATATCGCGGCGCAAGGGAGCATCTTTCTCCTGACGGCGTTCTTGCTCAGACATAGAGAAGCATCCTTTTCCAAGCGCTCACATGCAAAGCCCTGCTCTGCTAGCGTAGTGGTTGATCCCTAATCCCAGCTGGCTGGTGCTTGCTGTCCTGTCCCTGGCAGCCTGCCTGACCAGCTTTCTGCTGCTCGCCTGCTGAAACAGCAACACTAACGGAGCTGCCAGCCAGCTGGCAATCCCTTATCCATTATGGAAGTTGCGAGAAGGAAAGCGAGCAAAACGATCGGCGTTGCAGAAACCCTCGTCAGCGGTGCGGTTAACGGTCCTTGTGGGAGGCTCATCATTGCGCCGTCATTAGCAATTGTAGCACATCGGCGCGCGAATAGTCGTGCTTCTCTCAGGGCCACGAGGTGTGCGAATGGAAGAGACGCCTTGAGCCAGCGCACCCCTCCCCGAAACGCGACCTGCAGCCAGGAATAAGCCCCGGCTGCAGGCCAGGAAAGAGTCGTGCCTCCTCTCTGGGGGCAGGTACCAAACTGCCGAAACGATGGCTGTGACCGCCACCGGCATCGACGCCGGTCATTGTCGGCGCGCAGCCTCTTTCAGGCTGGCTGAGTCCGCCGGCGCGAGCTAGCGCAGCGACACATCATCCACATAAACTGTGCCCTGGGCATACCAGCCATGGACATAAACCGTCACGCTGGTTGTCGAGGAGCCAGTTGTAAACGTGACCGAGAGGAGTGTATAGCTCGTACTGCTCGTCCAATTACTGGCTCCGCCATTGATGCCCAAATAGGCGTAGGGGCCGTTCACATAGGCGCTCAGCGTGTAGGTATGATTTGGCTGCACACTGATCGTCTGCGTACACTGGCCGGTTGTTGAATTGCTCGGTGCCACCTGCAAAGCGTAGGAGCCGCTATGAACAGGAGACGTCACCACGCGATCGCCGGCGTCGCAGCTCCAGGGTGAGAGCGAGCCACTTTCAAAGCCGGGATTGGCCACCAGATTGCCCCCGCTTGGCGTTGGAGTAGGATTCGTAGCCGTCGGGGTTGGGGTCCTTCCAGGGGTAGGAGTAGGCGTCGCCGGCTGAGAGGTTGGGGTTGGCGTAGGATTCGTTGTGCCGCCGCTGGTAAACTGATTAAAGAGCTTCGAGAAATCAAAAGGCTGCTGCTGGATACCGCTGCACGTTGGCGAGACATAAGCCCCATTGTTGGGACAAGACTGATCGCGGCCAGCCGACCACATTGCCAGCTCCCCCAGGCCATTCTGCCGAGCGAAACTCAGCAGCTGCTGGGCATCCTGGAGTGTAAAGACCTCGGGCGACACATCGTTTAAGCCGATCATCGGCGTCACCCCAATCATTGCCCACAGCTGGGCGCTCGACTTGTTGGGGTAAAGGCTCTTGAGCTGATTGAAGGTACTCTGAGCGGCGCTAATGGCATTTTGTCCCATCTGATTGGGAGGGACCGAGCTGCCGTAATCCATAGCCATAATATTGACCATACCCACGTTAACGCCGTTAGCGATGGCATTCTGCAGAAGATTGATGCCATCCTGTGTCAATCCCGAAGGCATCACCGGCAGCGTATACGAAACGAACAGCCCGGGGTTCGCCGCCTGCAGAGCGGCCAGGGCCTTATTGCGCCGGTCGACCGAGGCCGAGTCGGCAATGGCCGCCCCCTCGATGTCAAAATCCACGTGCGTCAACTGATAGTTGGTCACCACGGCCTGGTACTGGGCCTGCAAGCTACTGACGCTGCTGCAAGCCTGGGCCAGCTCGGTGCCATTGGCGCCGCCGAAGGAGACAATCACATCGCCGCCCAGGGCACGCAGATTGCTGATATCGCTCTGCAAGAAGCCCTGATTGACGGGCGTCGTGCCATTCCACTCGGCCTGACAGCTGCCGCCGCCGTTAATAATGAAGGCCAGCGTATAGAACTTCACTCCGATCTGCTGGGCCGTCTGCGTCAACTGAAACGTTGGGTACAGACTTGTATCCACGTAGGGAGCGAAGTAGTGGGCGGGGAAGCCGGCGGCCTGCGCTGGCCGACTCTGGCGCAGTTGCCAGCCGGCGAAGAGAGCGACGGCCAGAAAGAGCGAGAGGACAACGAAAACGATAGGACGCGGTAATCGTTGCTGCATCGTTGCTCCTTTGTTGCATCATGCATCCATCATAACGAAACCAGACGAACGAGCGAGAAGAAAGCCGCAGCCATGCGATCCAAAGAGCAGCAGGGAAGGGCGCAAGGGAGTCTTGCGCCTGACTGCTCGACCCGGGGTCAGCCGGAAGAGCGGAGGGAAGATCAGGCATCGCTCGCTCACCTCCTGCTGATTGAGTTCCTCATCGTAGCGCTGGCACAGCGTCTGTCGAGCTGCCCTCTCACCGACATCGTCTCACGGGCGAGTTGCCAGTGTATATCAGCAGTTGCGCCTTGATAACAAAGCGACAGAGAAGCATCGTGATCCCCCCTGGTGCACTCAAGACAAAAGCCTGTGCCAGGTTATCCAAAAGGCGATCTGAACGCTCAGAGGGAAGCACTCCCCTCTAAACGAGAGAGTAGTGGGGCATGGATCATATGTCAAGATGTATAGTCCACATGGAAGGGGATTATGCAATGTGCACAAAGTTTCGCGGGTTCTCTTCGGAGGTTTTGCCTGTATGCAAGGGGGGTGAGAATTCCTATACTTCAGAAATAGAAGCGCAACGATTGCGATGTACCCCTTTAGGGCCTTTGGGATGGTGAAATGGTTGAGTTGGAGGTTGGGAGGTCTGCACAGAAAAGAGAGCCCTCAGCGCCGAGAACCCTGGAAGTCTCCTCGAAGGTGAGCACGTTACCTGGAAAGGGGAGTTGTTACAGCATGTCTGTTACCTCATTTCTGCTGCTGCTAGCCTGTTTACTGATTCTTGCGAAGTGTGTCAGCTGGATCTGTCAGAAGCTCTCGCTCCCTAGCGTTTTAGGCATTTTGACCATTGGGATCATTGCCGGGCCATCGGTCCTGGGGTGGCTGCATCCGAACGAAATCCTCTCGACCTTTGCCTCGCTAGGAGTCATCATGCTCATGTTTCTGGCCGGTTTGGAAACGGACATGGAGCAGATGCGCCGAGTGCAGGGAGCGGCCTTCGTGTCAGCGACCTGTGGGGTAGTAGTGCCCCTGATTGCAGGAACGATCTTTGCCTTAGCGCTGGGGCATACGCTGCCGGTGAGCCTCTTTATTGGAACACTGTTGACAGCTACCAGTGTAAGCATTTCAGCACAGACGCTCAAGGAGATGGGGCGCCTGAACTCGCGTGAAGGCACGACCATTCTGGGGGCAGCAGTAATTGATGACGTGCTGGGGCTGATTGTCCTATCGCTGGTCTTAGCGTTCACCCTTGGGGAGAATCCAGTTTGGTCCATTCTGAAGATGGCGGCCTACTTCCCCATAGCCTATCTCCTTGGTCGCTATGGCTTTCCCTGGCTTTCCCGGCTGCTTCCGCGTATGCTCGCCCTGGAAGCGCGCCTGGGGATGGTGCTGGCGCTTGTCCTGCTCTATTCCTGGGCTGCGGAAGAGCTGGGCAGTGTTGCGGCCATCACCGGGGCCTACATTGCTGGTCTGCTTATAGCGCGCACTGAGATGCGCGAGTGGGTTCATGATGGCATATCGAAGATTGGCTATGCCCTCTTCATTCCCCTCTTCTTCATCAATATCGGTATTGATGCAAATATTGCCTCAATAAAGCAGGTATCGCCTCTGTTGGTGGGCGGTCTGTTGGTCATTGCCATTGTCAGCAAGATCGTTGGATGCGGCTCGGGGGCCTGGGCCTGCCGGTTCCCCTTTCTGGATGCTGTGCGTGTAGGAGTGGGAATGGTCTCCCGTGGAGAGGTGGCGCTGATCACTGCCTCCCTCGGGCTAGAGGCCGGGCTGTTATCTCCATCGCTCTATGCCACAGTCATTCTGATTACTCTGGTCACAACGATGATTACCCCGCCGCTCCTACGCTTGAGTTATGCGGTACGCATCCAATGGCTCTCTCAGCCACTACTGTTGGCTCGTCAATGGCTAGCGGGGGCATCTTCACCAGTGCCAGCGGTCACGGCAGAGGAGGAGGAGTAGCCTATGCTGGAATCCATGAAGTATCAGATACTTTTGGATGAAGGCTACTCGGCCATACGCCGTGGTGATCCGGAGGCGGCTCTGAATCACTTCCAGCGGGCGTGTGAAAGCCACCCTGATCGTCCCCAGGCTTACTTTGCAGTTGCTGTCGCCTCTCTTGAGCAAAATGACAGTGACCAGGCGATCGAGGCCCTGCAGAAAGCTCTGGCGGTCGATCCGACTTACGCTATCGCGCGTGCCTATCTGGGGGTTGAATACCTGAAGCGCCATCGCCTTAATGAGGCCCAGCAGGAGCTCGATCAAGCCTTAGCGGATGCGCCCCATGATCTCCTTGTTCACATCAAATACGCCGAGTATTACTTCCGTCTGGGTTTTTATCATCGCTCGGTTGAAATGCTTGAGAAAGGCCTGAAAGGACCTCATCATGCCAAAGAGCACGTTGTCCTAATGGCCAGACAGTTACTCACGCAGGCGCGGCAGAAATGCAAGAGCATTGTTCTGCGCGACCCGCCTGATCCTCGCCATCTACTGCGTTTCCTCGCGCCATCCTGGCGTCGCAGGAAGCGTGTTCTGGCCTGAAGAGCGGTCATGTTTGTGGCGATTCCTAATCGCCAGGGGCAAGTGGTGGTCATTTAGAACCTCTTGGAGAGAAAGGATGGTTCCATGCTCGCTGTCTGGTTGTTAATCGGTTGTCTATTCGTCATCATGTTCCTACGCATTGGCCTTCCCTTTGGAGTTGAGGCAGCTGGGCGGACCGTGGCCCGTGTCAGACTTTCCTTTAGGGAGCGGCTGCTCTGGCATCGCGCGGACATGTATGCCCTGGGAGCAGTCTTGCTGCTCAGTGCCATCGGGGGGTGGTTCCCTACCACCCTTGAACTTGTTCTTATCCTTATGGCGCTTGCTATTGTCAATCTGCCGGTGCACTATCGGTTAACCGATCGTGGAATTGCCTGTAACAATGTCTTTTTCCGGCCTTGGGAGGAGTTTGAGTATGCGACGCTTCGTGGTTGGAAGCTGACCCTTATCCCGCGCCAGGGGGCTGGCAGGCTGCGCCTGGCCCTTTCGCCGAAGCATCAGCGTGAGCTTCTCCCCTATCTGAGTCGTTTTCTCCAGATCCGTGAGCTGAGCGAAGCTGGGAGGTCGGAGCGTTTCCGGCTTCGTGTGCGGGCGCTTCAGAGGTATTTCCCCGCACTGAGGACCCTCCTTATCTTTGCTGGCTTGCTGGTCCTTTCGCTGGTCTTGCTCAGTGCCTGTGGCGCTGGTCCTGATCCCAATGGTCTGAACAGCAGTGATCAGCAGCACCTGACCTCGGTCACTGCGACTGGTACGCAGCCATCGATCTCTCAGGACGATGTGAACAAGGCCAAGACGAGCGAGCCATTTGCCTATAATCTGGCCCTGTATGTTGACCAGAACCGCCTGGCTATCAACTTCGTCTGGACGTTGGTCACGGGCTATCTCGTGATGTTCATGCAGGCTGGTTTCGCGCTGGTAGAGACGGGGCTGTGCCGCGCAAAAAATGCCGGTCATACGATGGCTATGAACTTTATGATCTATGGCATTGGTATGATCGGTTACTTTGTGGTTGGTTTTGCCTTCCAGTTTGGTGGAATTGGCCTTGTCGGGGTACCGAACCTGGGCGGCCTCTCCAGCCTGACCAACGAGCTGACCATTCCCATCGGTGGCATCAACTGGGGTATCGTTGGCTATAAGGGCTTTTTCCTCAACGATGGCACCTATGACGTCGGGGTGGCCGTGATGTTCCTCTTCCAGATGGTCTTCATGGACACGACTGCTACCATTCCGACGGGGGCGATGGCCGAGCGCTGGAAGTGGAGTGCCTTCTGCGTCTATGGTTTCTTCGTTTCGACCCTGGTCTATCCGATCTATGGAAACTGGGCCTGGGGTGGTGGCTGGCTCTCGCAGCTTGGCAAGATTGGCCTGGGTGCTGGCTACATTGACTTTGCTGGCAGTGGGGTGGTTCATGCCGTAGGTGGCTGGTGTGCTCTAGCCGGAGCAATGGTCATCGGTCCGCGCCTGGGCAAGTACAATCGCGATGGCAGCCCTAATACCATTCCCGGCCATAACATGGTTCTCGCCCTGCTCGGCTGCTTTATCCTGGCCTTTGGCTGGTTTGGTTTCAACCCTGGCAGCACGCTAGGTGCTTCTGGGAATGGCAATCTGCGCATCGGTCTGATCGCTGTGGATACCATGCTTGCTGGCGCCTTCGGCT
Source organism: Thermogemmatispora onikobensis (assembly GCF_001748285.1). Classification (NCBI taxonomy): domain Bacteria; kingdom Bacillati; phylum Chloroflexota; class Ktedonobacteria; order Thermogemmatisporales; family Thermogemmatisporaceae; genus Thermogemmatispora; species Thermogemmatispora onikobensis. Next base: position 87,229 of record NZ_BDGT01000018.1, read on the forward strand.
CGGTCGCTGCCATGCTTTTCACCTGGCTCACGGGGGCGAAGAAGCCGGATATTGGCATGATGGGCAATGGTCTCCTTGCTGGACTGGTGGCGATTACTGCTCCCAGTGGCTATGTGAGTCCTGTTTCGGCTTGTATCATCGGAGCAGTGGCGGGCATCATCGTCATTCTGGCTGCTGGCTTTGTGGAAAAAGTCCTGAAGGTTGACGATCCCGTCGGGGCCATTGCGGTTCATGGTTTCAATGGCCTGTGGGGGCAGATCTCGGTCGGTCTCTTTGCCGATGGCCTGGCCAACTATGGTGGCCTTCAGGTTCGAGGTCTCTTCTTCGGTGACCCAAGTCAGCTTGTTGCTCAGCTGATCGGCGCGGTGGCCTGCTTCGTCTACGTCTTCGGAATCTCCTGGCTCTTCTTCAAGGCCTATGACAAGCTCTTTGGGCTGCGCGTCTCGCCTGAGACAGAGCTGGCGGGTCTGGATATCCCTGAGATGGGGTCACTGGGCTATGCCCCTGATGCTGAGCCGTACCGTGTCGTCGCCCAGGGCGACGGTAGTGTGGCTGTGGCTGGTGGGGCTGCTAGCAAGGATTGAGTTGATCCCTCTCCTCCCTGCAGATAGTTATTCCTGGCCTCCTGAACTCCTGAGACAGACCGTAGATGGGAACAACGGCGTTCCCATTCCACCCTTCTGTACTGACACTCGCTGGACAGAGCTTGGAGGCCGTGAGCACCTGTTACAGTGCTCACGGCCTCCGGCCCGTGCCTGCTTCACGGGTTTCCCCTTGCCAAAAGCCATGTTCGTATGTTACACTTTTTGAACAGCGAACGCTGGTTGTTCGGCTGTATGGACCGTGACCAGGTGTCCGCGAGCCCCGCCGCTCTCCCCCGACCAATGCCGCTCATGTGTGCGCATCTGTGCGCCCTGCTATCCTGTCTGTCTATCCCGATGACCTCGGCGAGCGCTGTTTTGGTCGCCGACACAGTGTGGCTCCAACGCTGGTGCCTCCTGGTCTTCTATGCTGTCTGTTTTACAGGAGGGCAATCTATGCAGCACCATGCTTCTGCTGATCCTGCATATCCGCTCTACGATGCCCGGTGGGAACATGATGCCTGCGGTACAGGCTTTATTGTACAGATTTCCGGAGAGCGCAGTCATGCGCTGGTAGAGATGGCCCTGGAGGCGCTGGCTCGCCTGACCCACAGGGGAGCCCAAGACGCCGATGCCGAGACCGGTGATGGTGCTGGTGTGCTGACCCAGCTGCCCACGGAGCTGTTCCGCGCGGAGCTGGCGGCTCAAGGGATCACGCCGCCCGAGGCTCACGCTCTGGCTGTGGGTATGCTTTTCCTTCCCCCCCGTACGCACTCTCCCCAGGAGCTTGAGAGTAGCCGCCAGATCATTGAGCAGACGCTGGCTGAGTTGGAGATCCCGCTGTTGCTCTGGCGCCAGCCGCCACTCGATGTGAGCGTCCTTGGCTCTCAGGCGCGCGCAACCCTGCCAACAATTTCGCAGATTTTGCTTGCATGTCCAGACAAGCTTACCCCTGAAGAGTTCGAGGCCTCCCTCTATTATGCGCGCCGCCTGATCGAGCGCCGCTGGCTGGAGGCCGGCCTTGCCAATGCCTATGTGGCTTCGCTCTCTCGCCACACCCTGGTCTACAAGGGCCTCATGGCGCCTGATACTCTGGCCCGTTTCTACCTCGACCTGGCCAATCCTCTCTATACCAGCGCTTTTGCTATCTTTCACCAGCGTTACAGTACTAACACCTTCCCGTCCTGGCCTCTGGCCCAGCCGTTCCGCATGCTGGCCCACAACGGCGAGATTAATACCTTGCTCGGTAACCGTAACTGGATGCGGGCGCGCGAGAAAGCCCTGACCGCCGCTCGCTGGGGGGAGAAACTGGCCAATCTGCTGCCGGTCATTCAAGAAGGGGGCAGCGATTCGGCTCAGCTTGACAACGTGCTAGAGTTCTTGACCTGTTCGGGCCGTGACCTGCTGCATAGCATGCAAATGTTGGTCCCACCGGCATGGGAGCAGATGCCCGAGCTGGATACTGCATGGCGGGCCTGGTGCGAGTATCATGCAGGCCAGATTGAACCCTGGGATGGACCGGCGGCTTTGGTCTTCAGCGATGGACGCTTTGTCGGCGCGGCGCTCGACCGTAACGGCCTGCGCCCGGCTCGTTATACCCTGACCTCGAACGGGCTGCTGATTCTGGCCTCCGAGGTTGGAGTAATCTCTTGTGAGCCGCATGAGGTGGTTGAGAAAGGGCGTCTGGGACCGGGACAGATGATCGCTGTTGACCTGGAGCGTCATGCTGTGCTGCGCGACGAGGACATCAAGACGCTGCTGGCTCAGCGCCAGCCGTACGAGCAGTGGATTGACGCCAATCTAGTGCGCTTGACGCGCCTGTCGCAGGTGGTGGCCTCGGAACTGTGTAGCAATGGAGGTGATCAGCAAGAGCCAGATGCCGAAGCCCTTTTCCAGCGTCAGCTGCTCTTTGGGGTGACGAATGAGGATGTTGAGCTGATTCTGCGCGCGATGGTTCAGAACGCCAAAGAGCCGATCTGGAGCATGGGCGATGATACTCCGCTTGCCTCCCTCTCGCTGCGTTCCCGTTCCCTGGCCGATTACTTCCATCAGCGCTTCGCCCAGGTCACCAATCCACCCATTGATCCTTTGCGTGAGCAGGTGGTCATGTCACTGGACTGCTATTTGGGGCGGCGGGAAAGCCTGCTCAGCGAGTCCCCACGCCATGCCCATCTTATCCACCTGGAGACGCCGCTGCTGACTGAGGCGCAGCTGGAGACACTCCGTCATCTGGAGGAGCAAGGCTTTCGGGCGCGCACGCTGGAGGCCACTTTCGCCCTGACTGAGGGACCGGCAGGACTGGAGACCGCTCTGGCGCGTTTGGAGCGCGAGGCGGTAGCAGCTGTTCAGGAAGGCATCGATCTTTTGATTCTGAGCGATCTGGGGACCGATCTGGAGCATGCTCCTGTCCCGATGCTGCTCGCTGTCGGAGCGGTCCATCAGGAGCTGATCCGCCGGGGGCTGCGTACCTCCGTGTCGTTGATTTGTGAGACTGGCGCGGCCTGGGACATTCATCAGATCGCCTTGCTGCTCGGCTATGGAGCGGAGGCCATTGTGCCTGCGGTAGCGCTGGCGACGGTGCGCGCTCTGGCCGGTGAGCGTCATCTGGAGTCAGTCACGCCCGAGGAGGCCGTTGAGCGCTACTTCCACGGAGTGGAGGAGGGCCTGCGCAAGGTCATGGCGCGGATGGGCATCTCGACTGTGCGCAACATCATTGGCGGCGGCCAGTTCGAGATCGTGGCCCTGGAGCCTGCCCTGGTCGAGCGCTGCTTTGCTGGCTCGCCGGCCCATCCGGGCAGGATTGGGCTGGAGCAGATTGCGCGCCAGCTGATCGAACACCATCAGAAGCTGGCCCAGCCGGCTGAGCAGCCTGTGACGGCTTCGCGTGCGGCTGCCGGTGCCGGAGCGGCCCATCAGCGGCGCAAGCTGCCCGAAGCCGGCTACTATCGCTATCGCCGCGATGCTGAGTATCACGCCTTCAACCCTCTGGTAGTGCGCGCTCTGCAAAAGGTGGCTCAGAGTGGCGATCCCGAAGACTATCGCCGCTTTACTGAGCTGATTTATGGACGTCCGCCCACCAACATTCGTGATCTGCTCAGCTTCGTGCCACGCCAACCCATTCCCATTGAGGAAGTCGAGCCGGTCGAAACGATTCGGGCCCGCTTCGTGGTCTCGGCGATGTCGCTGGGAGCGCTCAGCCCCGAGGCCCATCGCACCATTGCTGCTGCCATGAACAGCATTGGCGGACGCAACAACACGGGTGAGGGTGGCGAAGATCCCGATTGGTACTATGAGCTATTGGAGGGCCATCCGGTCAGCAGCAAGATCAAGCAGGTGGCTTCGGCGCGCTTCGGCGTGACTACCGAGTACCTGGTGCGCGCCGAGGAGCTGGAGATCAAGATGGCCCAGGGTTCGAAGCCGGGTGAGGGTGGCCAGCTTCCGCCCAACAAGGTCACGCCCTTCATCGCGCGCCTGCGTCATACGGCGCCGGGCGTGCCGTTGATCTCGCCGCCGCCTCATCACGATATCTATAGCATCGAGGATCTGGCCCAGCTGATCTACGATCTGCGCCAGGTCAACCCGCGGGCGCGCATTGGCGTCAAGCTCGTGTCGAGCAAGGGTGTAGGAACCATTGCCGCTGGCGTAGCCAAGGCCCATGCCAACTACATCCATATTGCGGGCCACGATGGCGGCACCGGAGCCTCGCCGTTCCAGTCGATCAAGCATGCAGGTATCCCCTGGGAGCTTGGTCTGGCGGAGACGCAGCAGACGCTGGTGCGCAATGGCCTGCGCAGCCGTGTCCGGGTGCGCGTTGACGGCGGCCTCAAGACGGGGCGCGACGTGGTCATCGCGGCCATGCTGGGGGCCGATGAGTTCGGTTTCGGCACCGCCGTCATGGTTTCGCTCGGCTGCGACATGGCGCGTCAATGTCATCTGAATACCTGTCCGGCAGGCATAGCTACCCAGCGTGAGGATCTGCGCGCAAAGTACACGGGCCGACCGGAGATGGTCGTCAACTATCTGACCTTGCTGGCCCAGGAGGTGCGTGAGATCCTGGCTCAGCTCGGCGTGCGCCGTCTCGACGAGATCATCGGGCGGGCCGATTTGCTGCAGTGCCCCGAAGAGGTGAGCATCGAACTGGCGCCCATCCTGGCGACGCCGGCAGGCGGCTTTGTGGCTCCAGCTCCACCGCCGCCGGGTTCGCAGGTGGCAGCCCAGATTCTGAGCGAGGTTGAGCAGGCGCTGAATGGAGAGCGCAGCGTCTTTACGCAGCATAGCATTCAGAATGCCGACCGCACGGTTGGGGCCAGCCTGGCGGGAGAGATTGCACACCGCTATGGGAATAAGGGGCTGCCGGGTGTAAGCGTTACCTGCACCTTCCACGGCTCGGCGGGACAGAGCTTCGGCGCCTTCTGCGTGCCTGGCATGCGCCTGATCCTCAATGGCGAAGCCAACGACTATGTTGGCAAAGGCATGACCGGCGGCCAGATTGTGATCATGCCCCCACCGTCGGCGCGCTATCCTGCCCATAAGAATATCATCATGGGGAATGCGGTCCTTTACGGGGCCACAGGCGGCCAGCTCTTCGCCGCTGGCTGTGCGGGCGAGCGCTTTGCCGTGCGCAACAGCGGCGCCCTGGCCGTGGTTGAAGGAGTTGGGGCCCATGCCTGTGAGTACATGACCGGCGGCATGGTGGTGGTCCTCGGCAGCACGGGTATCAACTTCGGCGCCGGGATGTCCGCCGGTGTGGCCTATGTCCTCGATACCGAGGGCGCCTTCCCGCCGCGCTGTAATACCGAACTGGTCGAGCTGCAGCGCATCAACGATCCCGATGAGGCGGAGGCGCTGCGCAAGCTGATCGTCCTCCATCGCAAGAAGACCCATAGCTGGCGCGCGGCCCAGATCCTGGCCGAGTGGGACCATATGCAGCGCTTCTTCTGGCGTGTGGCGCCGCGCGAGCGCATGCAAACAGCCTGCGATTTCCTGGGAGCCTATCCCGAGGAGAAGCGTGACGCCGTGGGCAGTTAGCCACAAACCATGATGGGCAGTGAGCTGCCCTGTTCTACGACGAGACGAGACGGGCGTCTGCCGGATACAGCCGCTATGCTGGCCGGCGGACGCCCTTTGTAGTGGCTCGCTGCAGGCTGGGGCAGACAGACGGACCAGACGGACCTCCCGCAGAGGCCAGAGGAGAAAGAAGGTGCCTTACTGGGAGGCTCCCGTGCTCGTCAGATCGCGTTTGCTCCTCAGCGGTAGCTCCTGGAGGAACCAGACGGCAATGAAGGTCAGTCCACTGAGCAAAAAGCTGATCAAGAAAGCCTGGTGGAGGCTGCTCGCCAGCGCTTCGCGCACCGCCTGGACCAGGGCCTGGTAGGCCGCAGCTCCCTGGGAGCCGGCGGCCAGGAAGCCCGCACGGAGTCTGGTGAGCGTCTGGCCAGAGGAGAGCAAGATCAGAGGATTGGCAAAGAGCACGTTCACGGAGGCGGGCAGCCTGTCGCGCAGTGCGGCTGGTAAGGCCGCCTGAAAGGCTGGTGTGTACGAGGCCGACAGTACCCCTCCCAGGATAGCGATGCTCAAGGTCCCACCGAGCTGACGGAAGAAGGCCAGAGCGGCGGTTGCCTGGCCGATCTTTTGCGGGAGAGCATTCTGGACAATCGTGGTGTAGATGGCTTGGCCTGTGCCCATGCCGAAGCCGAGCACGAGCATCGCAATGAGCAGATCGGACCAGCCAGAGCTGGCGTTGAGGCGCACCAGGCACAGCGAGCCGGCCACAGCAGCAAGCGCCCCGCCAATGGCCAGCCAGCGATAGCGCCCGCTCCATGAGAGCAGCAGGCCCGAGAGAACCGCTCCCCCGATCGCCGTCAGCGCCAGGGGAATGGTGATCAAACCGCTGTTCGTCGCCGAGGTGCCGATCACTCCCTGGGCGAAGAGGGGGATAAAATAGGCGCTTCCAAGAAGGGCCATATTGAGGAGGAAGGTGACCAGCGAGGCGATCCCGAAGACCCCCCAGCTGGCAACAAAGAGACTCGGCTCAAGGATCGGCTCTTTACCACGCCGCTCCTGGTGGTGTTCATAGATGACGAGCAAACAGAGAAAGACGAGGCCGGCGCCTAGTAAGGTCATGATCTGGGGCGAAAGCCAGGGGTACTGATTGCCAGCCCAGGAGAAAGCCAGTAACAACGGAATCGTCCCCAGGGTGAGCAGCAGGACACCAGCGTAGTCGATAGAAACCGTCTGTCTGCCTGGTCTGAGTTCTGGCATCATCATGATCAGCACCAGCAGCGCTGCCAGGCCAATGGGCACGTTTAGCGAGAAGATCCAGCGCCACGAGAGGCGATCGGTCAGCCAGCCTCCAGCGAGTGGCCCAATGATTGACCCCAGGGCATACATCCCGCCTGTGATCCCCATCCATTTCCCGCGCTCGCGCGGAGCAAAAAGATCGCCGACCGTTGCCGAGACCACTGGTTGCAGGCCTCCTGCTCCCAGGCCCTGGAGCGTCCGAAAGATGATCAGCTGCGTGAGCGACTGAGCCAGTCCGCTCAGAGCGGAGCCGATCAGAAAGAGGCCGATGCTCGCCAGCAAAATGGGCTTGCGGCCCACGAGGTCAGAGAGCTTGCCGTAAATAGGGATCGTCACGGTTGAGGCCAGTAGATAGCCGGTAGTGATCCAGGAAAGGACCTCAAAGCCACCTAAGTCGGCACCGATGCGCGGCAACGCCGTTGCCACAATGGTTTGATCCAGTATGGCCAGAAAAAGGACCAGTAGTAAGCCACTCATGGTTGCCAGCGTCTGGCGCGGCGAGAAAAGCTCTGTTGACCGGGGGAGCGAGGTGCTCACTTGCTCGCGCTGCCTCTGCGCTCCTGACTTTGACGAGGGCTGCATTCAGTAGCTCCTTTCCTTCCATCCTTCGCAGGGATAACATGACGTCCGTTCAATCGGACATTCGCATAAGCTGGTTCAAGACAGAGTGCCAGGCCAGGGCCTGATGATATCGCTGAACCTCGGCTGCGCGCATCGGTAAGCCATTGCACCCCCGACGCCGCGGCGGCTGGCTGACAGGCGAACTACTTACGGCTTCAGAATACGTAAAATCATCTCAACAGAGGGGCGCTCGGCCTGGTAAGGCATATACCAGACGCTGGCCGCCAGTCCCTGGATCAAGGCCCCATAGAGAAGAGCCAGCTCATCAGGATCGCCAGCGGCCACCTGGCCGGCCTGTTGACCTTCACTAATCAACTGGCGCAAGGTGGCCAGTGTCGCCTGCACGCGCTCAAAAGCCAGCGTACGGATATCGGTGGGAACGGCTTCGCTGATCAGGGCGTAGAGCACCACCTGAAAATGAGCGGGATGCTCGCGGATACCCTCCCAGATATGCGTAGTCAGCCAGGTCAACTTTTCCCAGGGACTTCCA